>JANTFG010000013.1 GCA_024763555.1 Thermoanaerobaculales bacterium | reverse complement strand
GGAAGATCGAGGCGAGGATGAGCACGAAGATCGTGCTGGTCTGGTTGAGGATTGCGGCGGTGCCGGCCTCAATATATTTCATGCCTGCAAGCCAGAGCAGGAGGGCGATGACCGATCCCAGGAGCGTGCCCGGCAGCGTGTATTTCCAGTCGGCTCGTGGCCGGAAAACGCTCCAGATTCGTCCCCTTTCCTTCAAAGCCAGAGCGATGGGGGCCATGGCCGTAAAACTGGCGATCTGGCGAACGGCCGAGGCCCAGAGAACGGAGTGTTGCTCCAGTACGGGTTTCGCGATGACGATACCAAGGGCCAGGGTGGCCATCGCACCCACGCCGAAGAGAATTCCGATCGTCAGTTCGCGGGGAGTCGTCCCTTCGGGGGCGGCGCCGCGGCTGGTCAGGATGACCCCGGAAATGACGAGAAGCATGCCGAGAATCTGAGGGGAACGGAGGCGCTCTCCCAGGAGGACAAAGGCCATGACGGCCACCAGGGGAGAGTAGAGCGTATCCACAATGGCGTTGATCCCGGCGCCCACCATATTGAGACATTTGTGAAAGAGGGTATCGGAGAGGGCGATGCCGATGATTCCGCTGAGGGAGAGGATGAAAATGTCATTCCGGCTGACACCCGGCTCGGCGAAGCCGCCGGCGGCGAGAAGAATGAGGGAGAGACAGATGGCTGAGGCCCCGACTCGGAAGAGGTTGAGTGAAAAAGGGGAGGTCGTCTGCCCCGACTTTCGGAACAGAATAACGGCGACGGCCCAGACGATAGCCGCGCCCAGCGAGCAGATCTCTCCCGCATAGGCCATGGCCGCGGAGTATACCCCGGAAGAGCCGGGGTTGAGACCGAATCCAATCCGGGACCCTTTCGCTGTGTGCTGGTTTGAGGCGGACCGGCCCCGCGGAGACTGCAACTTCACGGCCTGCACGTTCGGGCGAAGGGCATCGGGAAGCGGGCTGCCTTCCCGAGACTGGTTCGAAGCCCGGTGCTGTGGTACTTTTTCAAGCGTGAAAACCCGGAGGTCTGGATCCATGTTTCGTCGTCTTCCTGCTGTCTGCGCCATTGTATTTCTGGTCTCGATCATTCCGCTTCAGGCCGGAACTCAGTCTACGAGTGAATCCATGAGCAGCCAGGTTCGCAACCCTTCGCTCCTCCTTCTCAGGAACGCGGCCTTCGACCCGGCGGACCGGGTTCCCGAGGATGTCGGCTTCGGTCTCAGTCGGTGGCGCGATCAGCGGGGAGGCCGTGTCCTGGGGATTCTCCAGCTGAAGACCAGTCCGACGGAGAAAGCCCGGAGGCTGCTCAGGTCGGCGGGAGCGGAGATTCTCTACTACATCCCGAATAACGCCTACCTGCTTCGCTTTGATCTCGCGAACATTGAGGCGCTGTCTTCGCTGCCGATGACTCGAGCGGTCTTTCGTCTTCCGAAATGGGCGAAGCTGGCGCCGGAGGCCATCCGCTCGGGGAAACAGGGAATTCAGAGGCTCGAAATCATGGCGGCCCCCGGCAGGGGTGGTGAGAGTATTGCGGCTGTGCTGGGGAAGTCCATCGATGGGATCGAGATTCTCAGCTCTGCGAGACAACATCAACTCGGGCGAGTCATTGTTAAGGTTCCCCGGGATCGGCTTTTCGAAACGGTTGATCTGGCGACCGGTCTCGAGGCTGTTCTCTGGGTCGATCTCTTCCGGGAAAAAATCCTTTTCAACGACAACTCGATCTGGGTGGGTCAGAGCTATGATACGACGAATACGACCAACTACGCGGTGACGGCGCCGATCTGGAACCATGGAATCCTGGGAGCGGGGCAGATCGTCTGCGTCAACGATTCAGGTCTTGATTCCGATATGTGCTATTTCCGCCTGGATGGAACGGCCGGCTCGAAAACCACCTCGCAGGTCGCCATTCCTCCCTCAATCGGGACCCTCGAACCGAATAAGAAGGTCATTGCCTATTATGTCGAACCTGGGGCGGACGACTATGACACTTCTTCAGCCTCCTACCATGGAACCCATGTGACCGGCTCGGTTCTGGGCGACAACTACTCGAGCCTCTCAACCGGGACAAGCCACGGACACGATAATGGAGACGGCATGGCGCCCCAGGCCAAGGTTGTGTTCCAGGATGTCGGCAACTCCAGTGGGGGCCTTGCAGGTCTGGCGGGCGACCTCAGCGAGATGTTCCGGCAGGCCTATGATGCCGGTGCGCGGATTCACTCCGACAGCTGGGGAACAACGGAAAGTGTCTATGACGGAACGGCGATGGATATGGATGAATTCATGTTCCGGAACCAGGATTTTCTCTTTGTCGTGGCCATGGGTAATTCCGGAACGGCGCCGGGAGATGGCAGCATTGGTTCGCCGGCCACGGCCAAGGATATCGTCAGTGTAGGCGCGACAACCAACGGTGGTGCCTCCTCCCATGCTGATAACCTCAAGTACTATTCTCGCGGACCGGTCGATGACGGACGCCTGAAGCCCGATATCGTGTCGCCGGGCTCGTCGATCAACTCCGCCTCCGGGTCGAGCAGCAATACGGACGATAACTGCGGATCGAAGACGCTGAGTGGTACCTCCATGGCAACCCCGACAACCTCGGGTTATTTGGCCCTGCTCCGGCAGTACTTCACCGATGGCTTCTATCCTTCGGGCAGTAAGACGGCAGCCGATGCGATGATTCCCTCGGGGGCCCTGATGAAGGCCACGCTTCTGGTCGGGGGGATGCCTCTCGGAGGTACAGATGAGGTCAACGGGTCCCCGGTATCCCCGATTCCCTCGATGGACCAGGGCTGGGGAAGAACGCACCTTGATCAGTCGCTCTACTTTTCCGGGGATTCGAGGGCGCTCCGAGTCTGGGATGTCAGGCATGATGCGGGGATTTCCACGGGCGAGGAGATGGAGTTCACCATAGATGTTCCGTCGAACGCGGAACCGCTGAACATCCGCCTGGCCTGGTCGGATCCGGAATCGACGACGCTGGCGGCCGTCAACCTTGTCAACAACCTGGATCTCGAGGTCGTCTCTCCGTCAAAGGCGCTCTATCTCGGGAATGTGTTTTCCGGAGGAGTTTCAACGACCGGAGGCAGCGCCGATGTTCTCAATCCGATCGAAGGCGTCACGATCCCGTCTCCGGCCCCGGGAAGCTGGACGATCCGGGTTAAGGGCACGGCCGTTCCGGGCACGGGAACGGCGCTGTACAGCGACCGCCAGGGCTATGCCGTCGCGGCGACCTTTGCGGCATGTTCCTCGACGCCGGCTGCTCCGACCGGTCTGACAGCCACTGCTGCCGCCCCGACCGGTATCAACCTCAGCTGGACGTATTCAGGCTCCGCGGATTTTCTGATTTTCCGTGCGCCGGGAATCTCCCCCGATCCGGGCGAATATTCTCTGGTCGGCGCCTCGGAGACCACATCCTTTACGGATACCCACGTTCAGGGCGGCTATTCCTATTCCTACAGGGTGCGTGCTACGGACGATTGTGCGGAGTCTTCGGCCTCGGCGGCTGCCTCAACGAGCTACGACGGTCCCTGTACCCTCTATCCGGATTTCGATGGGCTCCTCAGTGTCGAGAATGATCTCAGCACCGCGCTCTGCGATCTCAGGCTGGAATGGAACACGGGGTCGAGCAACTGTCCAAACGGTCCGGATCTTCATTACAACATCTACCGGAGCAATACGCCCTACTTCAGCCCGGGCGCCTCGAACCTGGTGGTCTCGGTGACCGGGAGCAGTTATGTCGATAACAGTGTCATTCCATATGAAACCAGCTACTACCTGGTGCGGGCCGAAGACTCGACAAGCGGAAACGGAGGTCAGAACAACGGCGGGAACGAGGAGAAGAATACCAGGATGCTGAAGGCGACCCCCTGGGCCGCGAGCAGCAGTCCCGGTACCTTTGAGGACGACGGCGGCGATACAAATGCCAAATTGATTCTCGACGGAGAATGGCGGGTCAGCAATCAGGAGAACCACAGCTCAGGCGGCGCCTACTCCTACCACAACGCTCCGGACGGCGGAAATTACTCGCCCGGACAGTGCAGCTCGGCCATGACGCCGCCTCTCCAGATGCAGTCCGGCAGTCCCCAGCTCAGCTACTGGGTCAATTACAACATGGAAAGCGGGTGGGATGGTGTCGTCGTCGAAGTCAACGATTGCGATCCCGACTGCAGCTCGGGAACGTGGACGGTGAGCACTCCCAGCGCCGGTTATCCCGGCAGCTTCTCCGACACCGGCTCTCCCCCGGTCAATGCCTGCGCCTACCCCTCGACTCAGGACTGCTTCAACGGACCGTCGGGAAATGGAGGGTTGAGCGGCTGGACTCAGTACAGCCACGATCTCACAGCCTGGGCCGGACAGGAGATCCAGCTGAGGTGGCATTTCTCCTCGGATGGCGGTCTCGAACTGGATGGACTCTATCTGGATGATATCGAGATAACTCAGGCCAGTGTCAACGACGATTGCGCCAACCGCAATGGGCGTGTTCAATTGGGCAGGAGCAGCTACAACTGTTCGGATACGGTTGATGTGGAGCTGGCGGATTCGGATCTCAACGGCGCCGGATCGCAGCTCGTCCTGCTGGCGAGTGACAGTGAACCCGGCGGTGAGAGCCTCAGCCTTGTGGAGACTCCCCCGAACTCGGGCTCTTTCGCCGGTACGATCCAGACGACGGGCAGTGCGGCGAATGCCTCGGATGGAATGCTCTCGGTGATTGACGGAAATACCATTACCGTCAGTTATATCGATGCCGACGACGGATCGGGTGGTCTCAACGTGACGAAAACCGACACGGCTGCTGTTGACTGTCAGGCGCCGATCATCTCGGCGGTTCAGGCCCTCAACCTCAGTGGAACGTCGGCCTCGGTTTCGTGGACGACCGATGAAGCTGCGGATTCCCGGCTCAGTTACGGCACATCGGCACCCCCGGGCACGACGGTCTCCGACGCGAGCCCGGTGACCTCCCACCATGTGGATCTCAGCGGCCTGAGCCAGTGTACGGATTATTATTATTCCGTCGCCTCGGCCGATGTTGCGGGCAATCTCGGGGAAGATGACCACGGCGGCGCCTACTATCTCTTCACGACGCCGATGCTCTCCAGCGGGGATTATGATTCCAGCGATACTCCGATGGCGATTGCGGACTCGGCGACGACGAACTCCACGCTCAACATCGGAGCGGACAAGATCGTCGAAGACGTGAACGTGCAGCTCGATATTACCCACACCTGGGACGCCGACCTCGACATCTTCCTGATTTCTCCCAGTGGAACCAGGGTGGAACTGACGACGGATAACGGCAGCAGCGGCGATAACTTCAGTGGGACAATTTTCGACGATGAGGCAACCACTCCGATTACGGATGGGAGTGCACCCTTTGCCGGCGCCTATCAGCCCGAGACGCCGCTGTCGGCCGTCGATGGAGAGAACGCGCAGGGGAACTGGGTCCTGGAGATCACCGATGATGCCGGGAGTGATGTTGGGGCACTCAACTGGTGGAAGCTCAGCCTGAGTTACCCGGACGAGCCCTGCACTTTGCCGGATGAGGTTTTCACCGATGGATTTGAAAGCGGTGGAACCTCGGTGTGGAGCTGGGCGACCAATTGAATCTCTGAACTGGAGGCGGCGGGACTCCTGCCGCCTTCAGGGCGATTTTCCGCGCCGGGCCATGAGTCGGTTGAGCGTTTTTCGATAGGGCTGATAGAAAGAGCGGGTTCCCCGGATCGAGCGTATCAAACGATCTTCGAGATCGTCGCCAAGTTGCGGGTGCTTAGTTTTCTCCCTGGCTGCCAGTCTTTCGAGTTCTCTGACAGCCGAGTCGGCGAAGGGATTCCAGGGCGCTGAGAAGCCGATACACGACTGGTACTCCCGTGCCGATTCGAGGATCCGGCCAGTGCTTCGGAGCTTGCGGGCGGCCTCAAGATGAGAGGAGGAGCGGGTGAGCATCAGCCCTTCGAGGGCCAGGAATGCAAGGGCGGACAGGAGGAGAATCCGGAAGGTCGTTTTCATTCGGCGCCTCTCTCGCCGGTTCCCCGGAGGTAGGCCGCAACGATCTCTTTTTCCGGTCTCGCGGAGGCCAGGAAAGGCTGGACCCAGTCCCTGACGCAGTCGGGCGCCCCGGCCCGGGCTGAGATCAGAAGAATCTCGCCCAGCTCTGATGCTTCAAAGTCGGTGGCCGGCCGCAGCCTCGTGAGGCTGCACAAGGCTTCAAGAATCTCCTGCTGCGGGAAGCCGTTTCTCGCCACAAGCCTGAGGCGGAGGAGAGCGGCATTGCCGGAGGGATGGCGTTCTGAGGCCTCCCTGAGATCATCCATTGCGCCGGAGAGATCCCCCAGTCGTTCACGGGTCAGAGCCCGGTCGATCAGGGCCGGATCGCCCTTGATGCCTCCTTCGATGGCCGTGGTGAAATGAGATTCGGCCCTCCGCCAGTCCTGATGACGCAGGGCGATCATTCCGGCTGTCAGCTGGGCCTGAGGGAGCGCCGGATCGAGATTGAGAGCCTGTTCGTTCAGAGTTTCGGCCTCCTCCAGACGCCCGTCGAGCAGGGCAATGTGGGCGCCCAGTTGCCATGCAGGGGCCATCCGTGGCCTAGTGTTCATGGCTCTTCCCGCAGCCCTTCCGGCGAGTCTTATGCTCCCCGTTTTGAGTGCCAGCTGGGCGATTTGGATATCGATCGTCACCAGATTGCTGAGCCTGTCCGCTTCCTCAAGGTGGATGACTGCACGGTCCCTCCGGCCCTGTCCTTGATCGGATGCCGCCCGCCGAATATGGTCCATAGCCAGGATCTGACGGCTCATCCATCCCGGATTTTTCGGTGCCCTCGGCGCCGGGAACTCGGGAGTCTCGGGAAGCTGGGAATCATCCGGCAGGGATGCCAAACCCACGGTACCTGAGGCATGGAGGATCCAGGAGACGGGCTCGTACTCCAAAAATGGCGCCGTGAAGACGACCGTCTTTCCCTGATCAAGGAACTCTCGGACCATCCCTTCCTCAAGACTCCTGCGGTATTCCGGGAGTCTCCCCCGAACGCGATAGAGAGGGCGATCCCAGGGGGATTGGAAGAGGTTCCCGGCTCGGTCGTAGATTTCGAGATCGGGGCGGGCGCCCTCCACCACGACGAGGTAGGCCAGGGGAAAGGTCGTGTTGTCCTCCTGGGTCATCAGAATCGCGCCATCGGGCGTCTGGCTCAGCACCGCTTCGACCGTATCCCGGACGAGAAAAGAGGAGGAGAGATTGAAAGGCCATGGCCCGAAATAAAGGACAAGGATGATCGAAACGGAGCAGGCGCCGATCAGAGTACGGCGAAGCACCACCTTCTTTCGGAGTTTCTCCAGGCCCAGGCCCGCCAGGACCGCAGCTGCGATGATCGAGGCGATGCCGTAGGCCTCGGAGCCCAGGGGAGCGGTGTCGAGGAGGACAACGAAGCCAAAGTCCGCGATGATGATCAGCCAGGACAGTAGAATCGTCTTCCGGCGCCCTTTCAGCGTCGAGCCGAGTATGAGCAGGGGAATACCAAGGTGAAGATTCCAGAGGAGGATCCTCAGGAAATCTCCAGAGCGGAGTGCATATTCTCCGACACTGAGGCTGAAGGAACGCGCCCTGACATTTGCGTTTGAAAGGTAGTCCCAGATGTCGCTCAGAGAATGAGGATGGGACCAGTCGACCGGCGGGAAAGCCAGGGCTCGTAAGGGGACATAGGCGTAGAGCAGAAGGGGGATGGCCATCAGGAGGCCCAGGCGGATGATTCGTCGGGCGGCCTCGCGGAAGCCGCGAGCCGGGAGGCTGAGCAGGAGGAGGAGCAGGGGACTCAGGAAAGCGAGCGAGATATGGCAGCTCAGGAGCAGACCCCATAAAAGGGCGACGATCTCGGGACGGACTTCGAGGTCGAGGCCGATGAGAACCGCCGTCAGGAGAAAAGCCTCAAGGGTATAGACCTCAGCCATCAGGGCCTGGGACCAGAGGGTGGGGGCCAGGACGGCGAGGGCGCCGACCAGGATCGATTCTGAACTCGAGAGGCCCCGTCGCCTGGCCCAGAAGCTGAGGAGAGAGAAGGTCCCAACTGAAAAAACCGCTGAGAAGACATTGGCCCGCCAGGCGATGTGTCCGAAAGGAAGGAGGGTCATGAAAATCTTCGCCAGCAGCATGTAGAGAGGTGAACCCGGTGGATGTCCGAGGCCCAGGGTCCAGGCGGCGGCGGTCAGCTCGCCCGCATCGTGGATATGAACCGTAGGCGCCAGGCAGAAAAGCTCCATCAAACCGAGGCAAAGGCCGGCTGACAGGATGGCAGGATCAACCCGGGAATCAGTTCCCATCGTTTTTCCTCTCCATCAGGCGGCCTTCAAGCAGGAGAAAGTCCAGGGGGCCCTGAAGGAAGACAACGATGGCATCCGCAGGACTCTCTGCCAGCGGCATGCCCTTGAGGTTGAGGGAGGTGTTGATCAGGATCGGCGGTCTCCCGGCTTGAGAGTACTCGCGGAGCAGGGGAGCGAGGCCGGAGTCGTCACCCTCCGACACGGTCTGAGGCCGTGACGTTCCGTCGGCGTGGATAACCGCCGGGATCACGTGTTTTCCGGCGTCGGCAGCGGCAATGGTTCTGAGCATGAAGGGACTTTCGCCCAGGCCGGGAAAGTACTCCTCGGCCACCTCGGAGAGCAGGCAGGGTCCGAAGGGCTGGAAATCCTCCCTCTTCTTGATCTGCTGATTGAGCCGGTCCCGGATCTCAGGACGGGAAACATCGGCCAGAATCGAGCGATGCCCCAGGGCTCGCGGTCCCATTTCGCTCCTGCCATGGAAGATACCGCCGATGGCGCCTTCGCTCAGAAACTCGGCGCATCGCCGGATTGCATCGTGGCCCTCTGCCCTGACCCGAAGCCGATGCCGCCGGATTTCCCCTTTGACTTCGGCTTCTGTTGTCTCATTGCCCCAGTAGGGATGTTTCAGCCGCCACCGCGGGTCCGGGTCGATGCTCAAGGCGGCGCCGAGAGCCGTACCGGCATCCCCCCCGGCGGGGAGAAAGAAACAGCGGCGGGGTGCGACGGCCTTCGTCAGGGCCGCGTTGAGGGAGGGGTTGAGGGCCAATCCGCCCGTGAAACAGAGATTCTCGCACCTGGTACTCTCCAGCAGTCGGAGGGCCAGTTTGTTACAACATTCTTCAATGTTCTTTTGGAGAGCACGAGCGAGGGCAAAGTGGCGGGGGAGGAAATCTTCGTCCCTCTGTCGGCGCCTTCCGAAGATGCTGCTGAATTCCGGCCTTGTCCAAGTGCCGCCGAAGTCGAACAGCGAATGTTCGAGAATGATACTTCCCTGATCGACCCTGCAGACGCGCTGGAAGGCCTCGAACAGGGACTCGTCTCCCAGGGCCGCCATCGCCATGACCTTGCCCTCCTCGCGGTTGTGCTTGAAACCGAGGTGCTCGGTGACGGCGGCGTACACCAGGCCTAATGATGCCGGAAAGCGGAAGCGTTGCATACACTCGAAGCGGGGTTTCGGGAAGCGCTGTGCCCTGAAAGCCGCCCCGGACCAGGCCTCCGCCACGCCGTCGACGACCAGGATGACAGCCTCCTCGAATGGGGAGGAGAGGAAGACCGCCCGGGCGTGGGCTTCGTGGTGGTCGCTGCGAATCAGTTGCGCCCTGATGCCGAGATCCGTCAATTCTCTTCTGATTCCCAGGTTCCCCCGGCCTCGGGCGATCAGTCTGGCTGCGCTCCCGATTCCATTGATGGGATGACGAAATTGATAGGCCAGCCGCTGTCCTGCGCCGATCCAGGGCCGGAAGGGAAGGACGACGCAGTCGATTTCTCGGGGAAGCAAGCCGGCGAAATCCAGGCAGGCCCTGATGGAAAGGCGGGGAAATCCGCCGTCGCCCTTGATCCGGGAAAGGCGCTCCTCCTGGAAAAAGGCACTCAGCCGCCCCTCAACAGACAGTGCCGCCGTCGAGTCATGTGTCAGCCCATGGATTCCAAGAATCACCATCGAGGCTACTCTACACCGGGGAAGAAGGCCTGAGAAGAGCCCCTGGGGCCGGGTGTGTGGGGATACCTGTTTCCTTTTGCCGCTGGATTCTGTGGGCGTTGGGAAATATCTGCGTTGAGCTGAGAGTCTTTGAGAGCCAGGAGGTCATTCCTGAGCGTTGATCAGGTATGCTTTGATGGTGAATGACTCCCGTCGACCTCGCATGATTCCTCATCTCGTGGTGCGGGCCGGGCGAAGTCTCTTCGCACTGCCCTCGGCTGAGGTACTTCGCGTACTTCGGGGAATGCCGATCTTTCCCGCACCGGGTGTCAGTCAATACGTCCTGGGACTCAGCCGTTTCGGCGGAGAGGCTCTGGTGGTGTATTCCCTGGAAACTCTGGCGGGAATGGAGGAGATGCCCTGGAGTGGCTCTCTGACGCTCCTCGTTCTCAGGAAGGGGAATGAAGAGGTTGGGCTGGCCGTTCGTGAGGCGCTGGAAGTTGTTGAACTCGAAGATATCGAAGGGATGCCGCCGGAGACGGAGGAAGTCGGTGAGTTCAGACGTGTTGTTTCCCGGATGAACTTCGACATGATTTTCGATCCTGAGAGGCTGAAGAATGATGCTTGGGCGGCGCCGCCGCCTGAAAGCTGAAGAGGAGGCTGGGATGCGTGTTCGGGGAATTCAGAACTGGCTGGGGCCGATCCTGCTGTTGATCGCTATTGTGACGGCGGGTTCGCTGATGGAATGGCTCTGCAGGGGAGGGGGACTGGCCTGGTTGATCCGGGCCTACCTGGTATTCAGCCTGTTTGTTCTCGGCGCCTACCTTCAGTTTGTCTTCCGGCCGATGCAACGCTTCCGGAGGGAAAGAGATGAATGTCGGGAACTGTGCCACAGGCAGCACGAAGCACTGGTTCGTGTACTCCGGGAGTTTCGCTACGGGGATCTCGTTGCGGCCCAGGAACCCATGGGGGAGCTTCCGGAGGAGGTCTCCAATGCGGCTTCGGCAGCCGTCAGCTCCCTCGGCGGCCTGATTCAGCAGATCCAGAATGTCTCCGTCGAGGTTGCCGGCGCTGCGGGGACGGTTCACGATACGGCAACTCAGCTGGCCAGCGGCTCTTCAGAGCAGGCGGCTTCCGTTGTCGAGATTACGGCAACGATGGAAGAGCTTGCAAGAACCGCCGGACAGATCGCCGGAAACGCCGCAAAACAGGCGGAACTTGCATCTCAATCTGATGCTTCGGGCCGCTCAGGCGCTCAAGCCGTCGAGGCTGCGGTTGCGGGTATGGAGAGCCTTCTGGAGCACATGGAAACGATCTCGGGAAGGGCGGGCGTTCTTGATGCCCGGGCGCGGGAGATTTACCGCATTCTGGCCCTGATTACGGAGATCTCTCAGGAAACGCATATCCTCTCACTCAACGCGGCGATTGAAGCATCGGCAGCCGGGGAGCATGGGGAGCGCTTCGCTGTGGTGGCCAAAGAGGTCAGGCGTTTGGCCGAGCGGTCCCGGGAATCGGTGGAGTCCGTCAGGAGCCTCCTGGATGAATTCACCGGAGCGATTCGGGCGGTCGTCGTGGCCAGTGAGGAGGGGACGAAGGCGAGTCATGAGGTGCTTGGCCAGAGCCGGTCGACGGCTGAAGCCATTGAAAAGGTCTCATCAGCCCTGAGGATGACAGCCGAGAGCGCCCGGGAAATATCTCTTGCCACCGAGGAGCAGCGTCATGCCTCGAATGACGTCCTGCTGACGGTTCGAGAACAGAATGAGGTCATTCAGGCCATGGCGGACGGGCTTGCCGAGTTTACGGGCGCCGCTGAGGAACTGAATCAACTGGCCCTCAGCATCCAGCTGCTTTCTCAGAGTTTCCGTCTGGAGTCCGAACATTCGCTTAAGAATATCGCCCTTGAGATTGCGGCACACCTCAGCGCCGTCGCCGAGAATGGAGAGGCCGTCGAGGGCGTCTTGAGAGAACAGCTGAACCGGATGCCCTTCCTGGAGTTAGTCTATTTTGTAGATACGCGGGGGGTGATGCGCTCCTTTGCCTCTCATTTTGAGATCTCTGATCGGGACGGAGAGGCGCCCATCCGGCTGGGAGAGAAATTTGCTGATCGACCCTGGTTCAGGGCGGTCGAACAGGGAGAACGCACGGCCGTGACTCCTGTCTACGAAAGCCTGATGTCGGGCGATCCCTGCTTTACGGTCGCCGCCCGGGTCAGGGGTCTTCAGGGAGAATCGCTTGGAACCCTTGGGATCGACGTCAACATTCGGAACTGGACACGGATCTGATCGAGGATGGACGAGCTTCTACCGCTCTACCTGGGAGAGGCGGGCGATCGCCTGGAGACGATGGAGGGTCTCTTCAGCAGGCTCCCGGATGATCGGGAGGCGAGCCGTCTGCTGAGAAGGGAACTCCATACACTCAAAGGCGCCAGCCGGATGATGGGCTTGGGGGATCTGGCGGACCTCTGTCACCGGGGCGAAGATCTTCTGGATGATTCTGTTCCCTTCGATCCCGGCGCCTTCCGCTCGCTTCTGGATGAACTCCACAGGGGTCTCGAGCAGCTTGGCTCCGGCGGAGATCAGGAAGACTCAGGCGCGGAAGAGGTGGAGGTGGAGGCCTTGAGCCCGGCTGAGCCGGCATCGACGGTGAGGATACCCGAGGCTCTTCTGAACGAGCTTTCGGATCAGAGTGTTCGAATGAGAGTTCTCGCCCAGGAAACCATCGGTCTGATCGACGGCCTTCACGGCCTGGCCAGGACTGCGGAACATGCGGTTTCCCAGGAGAATCAGGCCCAGGTCCTCGCCTCACTGGCGACCCGGCTCCGTCGAGTGGCCGTTGGTGCGGAGAGATCTCAGAGACGTTTCGAAGCGATGGTGGAAGGACAGTACCGTGCCTTTCGTTCACTGCAGGTTCAGCCGGTTCAGCCCTTTCTTCAGCAGCTTGCACGTTATGCACGGAGTATTGGAGAAAGCCAGGCCAAGGATTTCAGTGTTTCCGTAGAGGCTGAGGAGTGCGGCCTCGACAGGAGGATCATGGATGCGCTCCGCGAGGCCATGCTTCACATCGTTCGCAACGCCGTTGATCACGGCCTGGATACCCCGACCGAGAGGCGCCGTCTCGGGAAAAACAAAAGGGGACTTATTCGACTGAGAGCCTCAAGGATCGGTGAGAGAATTCGGATTGAGGTCGAGGACGACGGGAGGGGAATCGATCGGGACAGTATCCGGGAAACGGCCCTGAGACGGGGCCTTCTGGATGAGGCTCAGGCGGAGAGTATGCCTGAGAGCCTGCTTCTTTCCTTCCTGTTTGAGCCCGGTTTCTCGACGAGAAAGGTGGTCAGCGATGTTTCGGGCAGGGGAGTCGGCCTTGACGTTGTTGCTGCCGCGGTGGACCGGGTCGGAGGAAATATCTGGGTTGAGTCTAAGATTGATGTGGGTACTCGATTCGTGCTGGAGATTCCAGTCCTCTACCTTGCCGAAATGGCGCTTGTCGTGGACGCAGCCTCATTCAGAATTGCCTTTGCCGGTTCCCAGGTTCGGTTTTTTCGACAGTTGCCGATGGGTGAAGATCAGGAGCGAGAAAAGGAGGAACCCGATTCAGAGAGCAGGAGATTGGATCTCAGGGCCCTGTGGGGCGGAAGGTCCTCCGCCGGCGGACTGGTTGTTGAAACCCGAACCCAGGGGCTTGAGTTGGAAATCGTCGTGGACGATATTATTGGTGAAGAGGCGATTTTTTTGAAGCAGTGGCCGTCATTCGGCTTTCCGGCACGATGGATCGATGGAGTGGCTCTCCTGCATGACGGACGGCCTGTCATTGTGGTCGATCTTCATCAGCTCTATCTCGAGAGCAGACAGCCTTCGCGGCAGAGCCTGGTGCCATCACGGCAGACTCGAAAACGGAGAGTTCTCCTGGTTGATGATTCCCGGATCACACGGGAAATGCTCAGGAGGGCTCTGGTCGATGGTGGTGTTGATGTGCATGCTGTTCCCTCCGCCCAGGCGGCTCTATGGTATTTAGAGACCCGGAGCATCGATTGCCTCCTGACGGATATTGAGATGCCCGACATGAATGGTCTGGAACTGACTCGACGGATCAGGGCAACTCCCGAGCTGTCGCAGATGCCCATCATCCTGATCTCGACTCGGAACAGCAGGGAGGATCGGCTCGATGGTCTTAATGCAGGGGCCGATGCCTACCTCGCGAAGCAGAATCTCGACATCGAGGAACTTCTCCGGATGATCGGGCGCTTTGGATTCGGGCAATGAGGCTCTGAGTCATGGAGATTCTGATTGTCGCTCATTCACATTCGGTGAGATCCCTCCTCCAAAGAGCGGTATCGCGGCCGGATCTCGGCCTGTTGTGTCTGGGAGAACTTGATCGCTTTAAAGGGGTTGAGGAGTTGGAAAGCTTTCGTCGCCCGGAATTCGTGATCATGGATCCGGAAGGTCTTGAGCCTTCGAAAATCAAAAAGTATCTCGCCATCTGGAGGGTGCAGGGCGCCGGAGTTATTCTCCTCCAGAGTCATCATGAGCATCAGGCGGCGCGGACTCCGGGTGAGCTTAGGTACCTTTCCAAACCGGGAACACCCGGCGAATGGGAGAGACTTGTTGAGGAACTTCCACGGCTTCTCCTGGAATTTGACAAAGATCCCGGGATTGTGCCGCAGGGCGGCTTTCGCATCCTTGCCATCGGAGCGTCGGCCGGCGGGCCGGCTGCCCTGGTCGAACTTCTGGATGCCCTGGAAGGGAAATCCGCCGGCTTTGCAATACTGCTCGTCCAGCATATTGGACCTGGATTCGAGGAGGGTCTGCTCTCATGGATCGGTCAAAGGTATCCGGAGATCGGGGTTGGGCCGGCTACAGATGGAGAAGAACTGCAGGCCGGTACTTTAAGACTTGCCCTTCCCGGACAACAGTTCCTCGTTGATCCGACCGGAAGACTGCGTCTTGATAAGGAAATGGGCCCGGTCAATGGTCATCAACCCTCAATCGATGTGCTCTTTCACTCTCTGTGCAGCTGGCCTGACCCGGGAATCGTCGCCGGAGTTCTTCTGTCCGGAATGGGGCGGGACGGCGCTTCGGGTCTCATGGAACTGCGCAGGGCGGGAGCCCTGACTCTGGTTCAGGACGCAGCCTCCTCCATAGTGTACGGAATGCCGAGAGCGGCGATGGAGTCCGGAGCTGCGGAACTCGCTCTGGCGCCCTCGGGTATCGGTGAATTTCTTTGCGACTGGATTCGGAGCCAGCGATGAGAACTGGTCTGGTATTTGCAGCTCTGATTGAGCGGATGACCGGGATCGTTCTTCCGGAGAGGGAATTCACGCGCCTCGGAGATTTGGCCGCCGTCAGGGCCTCCATGCTCGGGCTTGAAGGTTCGGGCGCCTATCTCCATCTTCTGAGGCGGAAGAAAGACTCGAGAGAGTGGCGCTACATCCTCCAGCAGATTACGATCAAAGAGAGTTCTCTCTTTCGCGGGCCGGCCCAGTTCAGCGTTCTCTGTCGGGAGATCATTCCTGAGCGCATCGCTGCCGGACGCCGCGAGATTCGAATCTGGTCGGCCGGCTGCGCACGGGGTGAAGAACCGGCGACACTCGCCGTTGTTCTTGCAGAATGCCCTCTTCCACCTGGTGTCAGGATTCGCATTTTTGCGACTGACGTTGATCGAGAGGCGATGATGCAGGGGAAGAGGGCGGAGTTCTCGAGGAGGGCGATTCGAAGGACTCCTCCCGATCTTCTGGATCGGTATTTTGTCTGTGAAAATACGCGTTACAGACTGAAGGAAGCGTATAGCTCAAGAATCGAATTTTCCTATTTCAACCTGGTCGATTTACCCTTTGCCGAGGAGTGGAGAGATTTCGATGTCATCTTCCTTCGCAATGTCCTGATCTATTTCAGGGAGACCGTGCAGGGGGAAGTGATTCGCGCCGTTGCCGATTCTCTATCAGAAGGTGGCTACCTCTTTGTCGGTCCCAGTGAAAGTCTGTGGTCTATCGACTCAGGACTCTCAAGGCATAGCTTTTCTTCCTGTTTTGCCTATCGAAAAGGAGGATGGGAAAGCCCTGAGGGTATTGAAAATAGGCCTGTTCCCCAGAGTGTGCCCGCGACACCAGTCTTTCCCGCGGAGAACTCCGTCGAGGAGAGGGAGGATGAAGGCCCGACCATTACTCCGGCTGATGCCGGAGTAAGCGCCGATACCTCCCGTCGCCTCCGGGAACTGGTTGGCCTGATTTCGAAGGGGCGTTTTGACCTTGCCGATCAGCTGGTAATGCGCTCGGGAATCGATCCTGCCGACGCGCGTTTGGGGGCGGTCGAGGGGATTATCTTTCGCTGCAAGGGCAAGAAAGAGGAGGCCGTCCGTTCTTTCCGTGCCGCCTTGTACCTCGATGAGAGTCTCTACCAGGTGCGGTACCTGCTCGCTCTCAGTTTGAAAGAGGCCGGATGGGTTGAACGGGCGCGGGTCGAGTTTGAGGCGGTCTTGAAAATGCTCTCAACTGGAGGCGGCCGGGAAATCCAGGAACTCGCTCCACTCGAGATTCCAGGTCGTCTTGCCCTGGAACAGCTCTGCAGGGGAGAACTCGGGTGGGTCTTGAGTGAGAAACACAGCTCGAGTCCACCCGATGGAGGAAGCGCCGATGGTACATAGGTCTCGTCTGGGCGAGATGAATACCGAAGAGCTTCTCAATTTTCTGGATGCGGAGGAGGTCGGCGAGAAAGAGACCCTTAGAATTCTACGCAATCCATATTGTACGGCCGAGGTGGCTGCAAAGCTGATGGATCGCCATCGAAGACTGAGTTCCCACCGTATCCGGGAAATGCTCTGCCAGGTTCGAGGAATGCCGACTCCGACGTTGATCGACCTCCTCTCCACACTGCCGTGGCTCTCCCTGCTTCACCTGGCCCAGGAGACTCGCACACCGCCGGTCATCAGGAGGCGAGCGGAACGCAGGCTTATCCAGCGGATTCCAAAGCTGACGCTTGGAGAGCGGATCGCTCTGGCCCGCCGCAGCCACAGAGAGTTGTTTTTTCAGCTTTTTGAAAGCGGAAATGAAGCTATCGTTGAAGCCCTCCTCGATAATTCACGGATGACTGAATCCGACCTCGTTTCTGCAATGCTTCGGACCGAACTTCCTTCGAGCTTTTACAGAGCGCTGATTCGCCATCCGAAGTGGGCATGCAGGCGTGGACTCAGAAAAGCCCTGGCCCGCAATCAGGCGACTCCGCTGCCCCTCGCTCTGTCGGCCCTGGCCGAGTTGGGTCGTCATGAGCTTGAGGGGATTCAAAATGATTCGGGGGTCCCGGAGAAGGTCCGGGAGGCGGCCTCCAATCTGATTCGAAGGCGTGGAACTCCTGGTGATGAGCAGGGTCCGGCCGCGGGGCCGGTGCCCATCGAATAATCCCTTCTCTCATGGAGACTTATCTGCTACAATGACGAGTTGATGATGCCCTTGGTTATTCCGCCGGAAAACGGAAAGGCAAGCCTGTGATGGAGCAGGAAACTTCCGGCGTGTTTCGGGCGGAGTTTCCTGATCGCCCCTCGGAGCTTGGCGCGCTCCTTCGCAGGTATCGCGAGGAGCGGGACATTGAGCTTGACTGGATCGTTCAGGAGACAAAAGTTTCCATTCGGGTCTTCGAGGCTCTTGAGTCCGGCTCGTATGAGCATCTTCCCGAGAAGGTCTTCTGTCGGAACTTTCTCCGGCAATATGCGGCGATTCTTGGAGGTCCGGAGGACGCGATCGTAGATGCTTTTGATCGCGCCTGGGAACGTTTCCAGATGTCATCGGGGAGCTACCCGGTTTTTGTTCCGGACGAAAAGCCGAGACGGGTCTTTCGCTGGTGGCTGTGGGCCCCGGCGCTTCTCGGAATCGTGGTCATCGGCAGCCTGGCCATGATGATGGTGCGCAGTTGCAGGGGCGGAAAGGAGCTTCAGAGGGATCCTCGCCGTTCCATGGCTGCCGTGATCCCAAGTCCTACGGTCGGTACTCCTCCGACGCCGGAGCCGGAGCGAAGTCTCCCCTCACCGGCGCCGGTGGTCGAGGAGGTTCGGAAAACGGTATTCAGCGTCTCAGTTCTGCCGGAACGTGAGTGCTGGATTCGCTACCGGGACCGCAGCGGAGCCATGGGACAGGACCTGCTCCGAAAGGGCGGCCGGAGAGAGTTCGAACTTCCTGGGCCGGTTCTGCTGACCCTCGGGAATGCCGATGCTGCGGTCATCAGCATCGGTGGCGAGGAATTCGATCACCTTGGATCTCCAGGGCAGGTCATCCACCTCGAGGTTGGGTCGGACGGCTTAAGGAAACTTGGCCCGATGGAGGTTCAGGGTGGCTGAACCGGCGAAAGGATTTTCAGCCCAGCAACTGATTGACGGAATCCTGGAGGGCAAGGTGCCCCACCAGGTCCGGCTTTTCGCAGCCCAGGGATTGCTCCCCGTTACCCGCGAGGAGCTGATCCGTCTGCAGCTGGTACTCAGCACCGATCCTGATCCGGATCTTGCGCAAACCGCCACCAGGTCCCTTCAGGAGTTTGAGGATTCGGTTTTTCTCAACTGGCTTTCCGAAGGAGAACCCTCGCCACTTGAGATCGACCTGCTCATTCGGCTGATCGATAGAGATGACATCTGGATAGCTGCAGCCAGACGCAACAATATTGCAAATGAGACGCTTCGGATTCTTGCCCGCAACGGCAGTCCGAAGGTTCAGGACATCATTATTACCAACCAGTCACGGCTGCTGGAGAATCTCGAGATCCTGGAGGACCTGAAGTCGAATCCCGCGATCTCATCGGTTGTCATGCGGCGGATTCGCGAGTTTGAGGAAGAATTCATCGCGAAGGCGGAGAAGCTGGCGAGGCAACAGGAAGAGATCGAAGTCGATGTTGTGGAAGAACACAGTATCGAGAAATCCCTGGCATCTCTGAAGTCTCTGGGAGGACATCTTCCTAAGGAAGAGACCCTGATCCTGACCGATATTTCCGATCCCGGTATTGAGGAGGAAGTCCAGAGGAAGGGCGAAGGGGCATTTTCAAGGATCATCAAAATGAGCATCAAGGAGAAAGTACTCCTTGCAATGAAGGGAAGCAGGGAAGAGCGGGGAATCCTGATCAATTCAAGAAACCGCCTCGTTCTCAGGGCGGTTCTGGCGAGTCCGAAACTGACAGACCTCGAGGTTGAGCGTTTTTCTTCCTCGCGAAGCGTCTCGGATGAGGTAATCCGCGTCATTTCCGGAAACCAGAGGTGGCTGCGACAGTATCCGGTGGTGCTGGCCCTGGTCAATAATCCCAAGACTCCGGTCCAGAAGGCGATCCGCCTGCTGAATCAGATCCACGAGCGGGATATGAAGAAAATTGCCAAAGACAGAAACGTACACCCGGTGGTTCGAAGACAGGCGAGAAATCGGCTTGAGTCAAAGAAGCGCTGATTTGAACAGCGGTATTCAGGGCTCAGAGACTCCTGGATTTTGATGCTCCGGCGCTTCGGACCGGTTTCTGGGCCTGCCGGGAGGACAATCTGATCTGATTGCGAGACCAGTGGGCGGGCGCCTGGTACGGGGAGTCGCTGAGGATACCTCATCGCAGAACGAGTTGATTCTCTCTCCGAAAGGTGTAAAATACTCATTAATGGAAGGTATTGAATACGCAGGTTTGTCATGGCAGCAATGAATTATTACGAAATACTCGGTGTCGAGCCAGATGCCACACAGAATGCAATTCGAGTTGCATTTCGACGATTAGCAGGCGAATTGCATCCGGATCGCTATTCAGGGCCGGAGCGAGTTCAAGCTGAGGCCAGGTTTCAGTCGATTACTGAAGCTTTCAATGTGCTGAGGAATCCGGAGGCCCGTGAAAACTATGACAAGGAAATAGGTCCCGGGCGAGAAGGAACATCCAATGTCATGTCCCGGGAGGAGATCGCTCGAAAATACGCGGCAAAGGGTGCGCAGCTCTTCCGTGATGGGGATCTCACGGGTGCGAGGGAAGCCCTCCAGCGGGCCATTGATCACGATCCCAGCCAGGCCAAAGCCCAGTTTTTCCTCGGCCAGATCCTGTTGAGAATTCCCCAGAAGGCCAGAGAAGGTGTACGATATCTGGAGCAGGCTTCACGACTGGAGCCCCAGAATCTGAGGATGAAGAACGAATTGGCTGCGGCCTATGTCGGAATCGGCTTGTATTCGCGCGCTGAGCGGCTTGCTGCTGAGGTTCTCGGTCTGGATCCGGGGAATGAAAAAACACTGAAGATTCTTGCGGCGGTGCAGACTGCGAAGAACGGAAACGGACGTTAGGAAGGTACAAGGGGTGAATAACACAGCACCGAAGGCCTTGAGGCTCATCTCGTACGGAGTTACAGACGTCGGCATGAAGCGACGCCACAACGAGGACGTTTTTCTTGTCGACGAGGACCTGGGTCTCTACCTGGTCGCAGACGGCATGGGTGGGCATGCGGCGGGCGAGGTGGCTTCGAGGATCGCGGCCGATACCATTCGTGCCTATCTCGAAAAAGTCCAGATGGGAAACTCGGAAACCTGGCCCGAACATTGGGACCCCGAAAGGCGTGCCGCCGGCAATATTCTTCATGATGCGATTCAGTCCGCCCACAGACACGTGATGAGCGCAGTCGATGAAGATCCCGCTCGTCGAGGCATGGGCACGACGGTTGTCGCAGCCCTATATGCGACGACGGCGGAGCCGATTCTGACAATTGCTCATGTCGGCGACAGCCGAGCCTACCGTTTTCGTAAGGCCAGGTTGGAGGTCCTGACTGAGGACCATTCCTGGGTCCATGAACAGGTGGCCGCTGGGCTCCTGACGGAAGAGGCGGGGCGATCTCATCCATTGAAGAATGTCGTGACACAGGCGCTCGGAGGCTCGGCGCAGCCGGATGCTTCGCTTCTGGAGACGGAGATGCAGGAAGGAGACCTCTATCTTCTCTGTTCCGATGGCCTGAATACCATGCTTGATGATCAAGAGATTGCCGGAATCCTTGGTGATGAAGGTACTCTGGAGGAGATTGCCGGCCGGCTGATTGTTGCGGCCAACGAGCGGGGCGGGAATGACAACACGACCGTTGTCCTCCTCCGGGCTGCCAGGATAGCTGCATGAAGCTTCCCACCCTCAAGAGGTGGTCCTCTGAAGAATTGATAAAGCGCCCCGTTCTCCTGGTAATCATGGACGGGGTCGGGCTGTACCGCGGTCGTGATCAGGGCTATGAAGGCAATGCGGTTGACCAGGCGCGGACTCCCGTACTTGACAGCTTGATGGCCTCGGCGCCCTTCATGCTTCGGCTCAAGGCCCATGGAAAGGCGGTCGGACTGCCCACCGATGGAGACATGGGAAACTCCGAGGTCGGCCATAACACGATCGGCGGCGGCCGGGTTTTTGCGCAGGGGGCTTCTTTGGTCGAAAAGGCCATTGCAAGCCGTCGACTCTTCGAGGGTCGGGTCTGGAAGGAGATCATGAAGAGTTGTGGCGCCGGGGAGGGCTGCCTTCATTTCCTCGGCCTGCTTTCCGATGGGAAGGTCCACAGTCACATCAGCCATCTCAAGGCGCTGATTGAGGAGGCTGCAGCTCAAGGCACCTTGAAGATCAGAGTGCATGCCCTGGCCGATGGACGGGATGTCGACCCACAGACTTTTGATCGTTACCTGGCCGAGATGGAGAGCTTTTTCGAGGAGCTGAGGACACGTTTTGACGTCGACGTCTGTGTCGCCTCCGGAGGCGGACGGATGAAGATTACGATGGATCGTTATGAAGCCGACTGGGAGATGGTTCGCCTCGGCTGGGAGACCCACGTCCACGGAAGGGGAAGAGCCTTCCACCGTGCGTCGGAAGCGGTCGCCGAGTATCGAAGGGAGTCGCCCGGCATCATCGATCAGGATCTGCCTCCCTTTGTGATTGTCGATTCGGAGGGGAATCCCTGTGGGAAGATTGAGGACGGGGATGCGGTCATTTTCTTCAATTTCCGAGGTGATCGCGCCATCGAGATTTCCCGCGCCTTCACCGAGGATGATTTCTCCGCCTTCGATCGGGGAAGACAACCGGATGTGTATTTTGCAGGGATGATGGAATACGACGGCGATCTTCATATTCCGCCTCGTTTTCTTGTCGAACCCCCGCAGATCGACCGGACGCTGAGCGAGTTTCTCGTTCACGAAGGCATCCGGCAGCTGGCCATTGCAGAGACTCAGAAATTCGGTCATGTCACCTATTTCTGGAACGGAAACAACTCGGAGAAATTCAGCGAAGAACTTGAGGACTGGATTGAGATTCCCTCGGACAATATCTCTTTTGACAGAAAACCTGCCATGAAAGCTCGAGAGGTCTGTGATGCTCTGCTGGATCGGCTGCGGAGCGAGGACTACGGTTTTCTGCGCGTCAACTTTGCCAACGGAGACATGGTCGGCCATACCGGATCCCTTCCGGCAGCGATCGAGGCGATGGAAGTTGTCGATGAGTGTCTCGGCAGGATTGTTCAGGCCGTCGAAGAATACGGGGCGCTGATGCTCCTGACGGCCGACCATGGCAACTGCGATCAGATGCTGGAGGTCGACCTCAAGACCGGGGAGCTGAAGCTCGACAAGAAGGGTCGACCGATTATCAAGACCAGCCACACGCTTTCACCGGTTCCATTCCTGGGGTGGGGTTCAGGCCTGGAGGCTTTCTGCATTGACAGAAATATCGTGGATCCCGGGCTGGGAAATATCGCCGCCACGATCCTCGAAGTCATGGGTTTCGAAGCCCCGGACTTCTACCTTCCGCCGCTCGTTCGTCCCTGTTGAGCCATTTCGTGTTGAGCGTGTTGCGCAGAGTGCAATGAGCTTTTGACCTGAAATGATCGGAAACATCTTCGGTGACCCAACCTGATCTGGGGCCGGGTAAAGTGAGAATCCGTGCTATGATCTGTTGATCTTGAGATAAGTCAGCATTTTGATTGTCCTAAGAACCAGAACACAGTCAGGAGAAAAACTTGAAAATTACTCGGCTACTGCTGCTTCTCACCCTCCATCTCATGATTCTCGTCCTCCCATGTTCCGCTACAGAGAGGCATATTGCCCCACAGCGTGGAGTCTCAGAGAGCTTTGGGGCTACTCATGCTGCTGCAAAGGGACTTCCCGGGCAGCAGGGTGTGACGGCATGGGGGGTGGGATCGGAATCCTCCAGTCTCAGCAACAGCACAGCTAAGGGAAACGTCCTGACTGTCAACTACCCGGTATCGCTCAGGTCCATTTCCGTTTATCTGGAAGAAGTTCCCGCGGGCACGACCATCGAGTGGTCCGTCTATAGCTCGGAAGCAGCGAATTCCACCTATTATCGGGTTGTTGGGTTGTCTGAAAGCGTCGCCGGCGGCTCCGGATATTTTGAAAGTCCACTGTTTAACCTCAGCCTGAAACCCGGAACTTTCTACTGGTTGGGCGCCAACTGGAGCAATCCCGTGAGGTATTTTTACTCCAATAGCCTGCCGGGCGCTCCTCTTGTGGTTGATATGGAATTCGCCGCTGCAACCTATGAAGGTCGGATCCAGCCTTCAAACACCATACCGGGCGCCTCCTCCTTTTTCGCAACGCTATCCTCGAATGCTCCCTATCGTTTCACCTACTCCTTCGATTCCGTGGAAATCGCAGATCTTGGCGCCGCCTCCGAATCATCGGCATTCGGCGCCGTCAGCGCAGGAAATATCGTCACGGTCGATGAGAGCATGACTCTTCAGTCGATCAGTCCCTACCTCGTTGGTATCGACAATGGCAGCACGATCTACTGGGCTGTGTACCGCAGCACGAGTTTCGACGGAAGCTTCACGCGCGTCTGGGACGCGTCCAGAACCGTGAGCCAGTATGAAGGTTATTTTGAAAGCCCGGCGGCGATGGTGACCCTCGAGCCCGGTTTCTATTACTGGCTCGGCGCCTACTGGGATGACGGCGCCTACTACTATTTTTCAAACACTCTGCCCGCTGCGCCCCTGGACTTCGGGCTTGGCTTCGGTCATCTGCAGTATCTGGGTCGGGACGGTCAGGTGTTCGACACCAATCCCGGTCCGGATTCCTTTGTCGGCTCAGCCACCACGACGGTCGCGCCCTACCGCCAGCGCTACCTTCTCAAGGCGGGCGCCGCCGTCACGCCCGGGGATGGCGACGACTCTTCAAGCTATGACAACGATTCCAGCAAGGGAAATGTCATCACCGTCTCTGAAACACAGACACTGGAAGCCATCGAGCTGTATCTCCACCAGGTTCTCGATGGAACGACTCTGGAATGGGCGGTCTATGAATCCGACACCCTCACCGGCCCCTATACCCAGGTCTGGGAGACGAGTCGTGTGGTCAATGCAGGGGAGGGCTATTTTTCAAGCGGACCGGTGATGCTGACGCTGGAGGCTGCAAAATACTACTGGATCGGGGGCTTCTGGGACCATGATCTCGGCTACTACTACTCAAATTCCGCCCCTGGTGCACCACTGGACTTTGCTCTCGGCGAGGGAACAATGAGCTATCTCGGTCGCCTGGGGCCATATGCCACATTTCCGGGCCCGGTTGAGTTTTCTTCCATCGGTCCTGTTGAAAATGCTCCCTATCAGCAGCGCTATATTTTTTCGGGCTCTCAGACCTCGCTCTTTTATGACAGTCTGGAAACCGGATCGACCAGCGCGTGGAGCTCGACAAGCCCCTGAGGCTCCTCCGCCGGGGCGAAGGTGCGGACGGTCTCGCCCCCTGCCAGGGCCTCCTCATACCCTCCGGTTGAATCGCGTTTCATTGGGTGTACCAGCTATTAAGTGAATAGTGAGCATTACTATTCAACCTAATCTGAAATAGACGTATCCCGGAATGTCCATCAATCGCAGGAATGCGGCGGCTGAATTCCGGGAAATTTCATCAGACCTCTGAGGAGAACCGGCACAGTTGGTGCAGCCCTGACGGCCAGGCAGCGGCCGGAATGTCTGGGGAATGTCCCTGTCTATCCTTCTCACTTCCACGCCGGGCGCAGTCCCGGCGGGGTCATCGTGACTTGCATTAGAAACAGACTGGTCTTAAACTGGTCTAAGGGGGCTGTCGTGGACACAGTTGGCGCTTACGAAGCGAAGACCCATCTTTCGGAGCTTCTGGTACGAGTCGAAAAGGGCGAGTCGATCATGATCACACGCCATGGGAATCCCATCGCCGAGCTTCGGCCTGTGGGCGGGAAGGATCGTGGCGCGATTATGGCCGCGATTAAGGATCTCGAAGTGTTTCGGTCGAGGCATCCGGTTGCCGCCGACGAGATTCGAGAGATGATCGCTGACGGGCGTCGTTACTAATGCCCTTCATCCTTGATTGCTCCGTCACAATGTCCTGGGTTTTTTCGGACGAAGCCACGAAGGATACGACCGTGTTGCTTGAAAGCCTGGTTGACGATGTGGCGATTGTGCCCCAGATCTGGAGTCTTGAGGTCGCCAATGTGCTCCTTGTTGCCGGCCGAAGGGGACGTATCGATCATGGGGAGCGGCCTGATCTGGTGGCGGCGATCAATGCCCTCCCCATCGAGGTTGATCGAGAGATATCGGATCATGCCCTGGTGGGTACACTGGATCTCGGGGCCGAGCATGATCTCTCAGCTTATGACGCTGCGTACCTCGAGTTGGCTCTCAGACGGAAACTCCCCTGCGCTACCCTGGATCGTCGGTTGGCTCGGGCATGTCAGGTTGCTGGGGTGAAGCTGGTGTTGCCCCGGAATTGATCGGTAATCTCAACAAGGTCAAACATTGGGGCAATCGGAAATTACTGGGGGAATTTCTGGAATTCCTGGGGACACTCCTCAATTCTTGCATCAAACCGTCTTCGGCTCGAGAGGCCTGGGGAGATCTCTCCGCTCGATTGCTTCGCTCCCTCGGTCGAGATGACTTGGGGGGCGGGCGGGGCCCGAATTTGATCCCTAAGCCGAATCGGATCTGGAGATCCGCAGTCACGATATTCCTCAGCAGAGATCTTTGCAAATCCCTCAACAGCTCCATCAGTGCTGGATGGATGAAGAGTTTCTGGCGTCCCACTTTTCACACTGCCAGTACACCCGGACCCCTGAGCAGCTGCAGATATCGTGACTCCGATCTACGGATCTCATCGACAAGTCAAGAGAACATGTCAAAATTTCTTAATTTTGTCGACATTTCTTCCTATCCGGGATCATCCCTGAAACCCATGAACCCAGTGGTTCAACATTTCCCACATTTCTTAGGTCGGGCTCATGACCAGATGTCCCGGGAAGTATTCCCAGTAGTTTCTCCTGATCCTGGCGGAAGATAGTTTAATTGTTGCATTATGGGAGTGTCTCTTCCATAATACACACATGGACTATCGCCGGCGATTTATCGAGAAGCATATTCGGGATCTTTGCGGCAGCTTCGGGGCGGTACTTGTGACCGGCCCTCGCCAGGCCGGCAAAACCTGGTTGCTCAGCCAGATGGCGCGGAAGTTCTTTCCTGATGGTATGGAGATCGTGTCATTTGATACTCCTTCGGAAATCGACGAATTTCGGAGAGATCCCGAGCTCTTCTTTGCGAACCACCCGGGACGACTCTTCCTGGATGAGGTGCAGCATGTCCCGGATATTTTTCCCTATCTGAAACGGGAAATCGACCGTCGGCCCGGCGAATTCCGATTCTTTCTCTCCGGAAGCCAGCATTTCCCCCTGATGAAGAAGGTGACTGAAAGTCTTGCGGGCCGGGCCGCGGTGCTGGATCTCTGGCCTTTTGCGGTCCAGGAAATCCGGGATTCCGAGGTCAGTAGCGCCGAACGGACCCTCGATCTTCTCGCAGATCCCTTCCTGCTCGAATCGATGCTCGGCCGAGAGTATCCGTGTAACGATCGGAATGATGTGATCCCATCCATGTTTGCGGGCGGCTATCCACCCGTTGCCCTCTGGAATGGAGGAGAGCCGTGGTTTGAAAGCTACCGCAGGACCTATATTCAGCGTGACATCCGTGATCTCAGCCAGGTCGGCGACCTCGGGATGTTTGACCGTTTTGTTGTGCTTTGCGCGGGACGAACAGGCACGATCATCAACAAGGCCGAAGTCGGACGCTCCCTGGGAGTGAACCACAAGACCGTTGATCACTGGCTCAACCTCCTTGAGACCAGCTACCAGATCGAGCGGATTCCCGCTCATCACGCGACCTCTACAAAACGTCTCGTGAAACGCCCGAGATGGCTCTTTGCCGACAGTGGCTTTGGACTTCACCTGCAGGCGATTCGTGATGATCGTGCCCTGCTCAATGCTCCGCACTTCGGTTCTCTCTTTGAGTCTTTCGTCATCATGGAGATTCGCAAGCTCCATGGTCATACCGGCCGCTTCTGGGATGCGCGATTCTGGCGGACCCCACGAGGTCTTGAGGTCGACCTCCTGCTCCCTTTTGCCGGGCGCCTGACACCGATTGAGATCAAACACACTGCGGCGCCTCGAAGAAGTAATCTGAGGTCGCTGAATTCATTTATGAACGGAGAAAAGGACGCCGCGAATCATGGCATCGTCATTTCGCTCGCTCCCAGAGTCGAACGTCTGACGGAAAAAATTTACAACCTGCCTTTGGGATTGCTGCTCAACGGTCCTTGAGAAATCGCGACGCCGTCTCTCGCGTGGCAATTCCTGCCTGCACCAGGTTCTCAATCCGCTGTTACCGGTCACGCTCTGGTAGCCTGTTTTTGTCTATTTTGGTCATTTTAATTTTTCTAGTAGTAGGGGCTGCTGAGGCTGTGGAAAACGGGGTAGGGGCCCCGTTTTCCATAACTCCGCAGCCCAATGAGAATAAACAGTGACCGGCCAA
>JANTFG010000012.1 GCA_024763555.1 Thermoanaerobaculales bacterium | reverse complement strand
ACCCTCCCTACAACCCCCGGGACAAGATCCACCAGACGCTCCCGCCGATGAGTTGTACCAACCAAACGAAAAAAGCCGCCGTTTGGCGACTGAGGATCTGAGGTTGCTCGCGGCCCCTCCCCGCCGTCCGACCCCCGCCCGCCCGACCTCCGCGGCGACTCATTGTCGTGAGCGAGGTGGATCTAATGTCCCCCCATCCCCCTTTCCAGTCGGATGGACCCTCCTTACAACCCCCGGGACAAGATCCACCAGACGCTCCCGCCAATGAGTTGTACCAACCAAACGAAAAAAGCCGCCGTTTGGCGGCTTTTATTCGTTTGGTTGCGGGGGAAGGATTTGAACCTCCGACCTTTGGGTTATGAGCCCAACGAGCTACCGGACTGCTCCACCCCGCGTCATTCAGGGAGCGCGAGTATAGGGGGGTCGTCGGCGCCTGTCAAGCTCTTCGGCGAGGGGATTGGTGTCGGTGTCTCGAAAACGATGACTTTCTCCCCGGGCCTGACCCAGCCCAGCTCTTTTCGCGCCAGGCTTTCAATGGCCTGGGGCTTATTTTCCAGCGCCCGGATCATGGACCTCATCTCGTGAACATGTTTCTCGAGGCGGTATTTCTCCCGCTCCAGCTCCCTCTGCTCGGCTCGGGCATCGGCTACTTCACCATAGCCCTGCCTGACGATGCTGGAGAAAAGCAATAGGATTCCCAGCACGACGAGCGCGGAGAGCACGAGAGGAAGCTGCTTCATCTCAGAGGCTCCTGGGCGCCCCTCCGAAGCGGGCAGCTTGATCCAGCTCATCTTCGATCCGGAGAAGCTGGTTGTACTTGGAAATGCGGTCAGTTCTGCAGGCCGAACCGGTCTTGATCTGACCGGTGTTCATGGCAACAGCGAGGTCCGCAATCGTGGTGTCCTCAGTTTCCCCCGAACGGTGCGAGATGACCGTCGTATAGCCGGCTCTGTGGGCCATGTTGATCGCGTCCAGGGTCTCGGAAAGGGTTCCGATCTGGTTGAGTTTGATCAGCACCGAGTTGGCAATTCCCTCCCTGATTCCCCGGCGAATGATCTTCGGGTTGGTAACGAAGATATCGTCGCCGACAATCTGGATCTTCGAGCCCAGCCGGCGGGTCATCTCGGCCCATCCCTCCCAGTCGCCTTCGGCCAGGCCGTCCTCGATTGAGACAATGGGGAAGTCGTTGACCAGCTCCTCGTAGATGCCGATCATCTCCTCGCTGCTGAGACCTTCGCGCCCCTCGCCACTGAGGTTGTAGACTCCATCTGAAAAGAACTCAGAGGCTGCCGGATCCATGGCCAGCGCGATGTCTTTGCCCGGCTCATATCCAGCCTTCTCAATGGCCTCGACGATCAGTTCCAGGGCGGAGCGATTGGAAGGCAGGTTCGGCGCAAAACCGCCTTCGTCCCCGACCGAAGTCGCCAGACCGCGTTCATGGAGAACCTTCTTCAGGGTGTGAAAGGTCTCGACTCCTGCGCGGAGAGCCCGGTGAAAAGTCGGCATTCCAATCGGCATAATCATGAACTCCTGGAAGTCCACTGAATTGTCCGCGTGGACACCGCCGTTGAGGATGTTCATCTGGGGAGTCGGCAGGGTACGTGCGCCGCAGCCGCCGATGTACTGGTACAGGGGCAGCCCGGAAGCCTCTGCGGCCGCCTTGGCGACGGCCAGGGAGACTGCGAGGATGGCATTGGCACCAAGTTCCGTCTTATTTTCAGTTCCGTCGGCTTCAAGCATGGCCTGATCGACGGCGAGTTGGTCGCGGGCATCCAGAGTCTCAACGGCTTCCGCAAGCGGGCCGTTGACATGCTCCACGGCGCGCAGGGTGCCCTTGCCCCCGAAACGGGCTTCATCCCCGTCTCGGAGTTCCAGTGCTTCACGACTTCCCGTCGAGGCGCCGGAGGGCGCGATGGCTCTCCCTGCGACACCCGATGACAGGATGACTTCAGCCTCGACGGTCGGGTTGCCGCGGGAATCGAGGACTTCCCGCCCCATGACGAATTCAATATCGAACATCAGATCCTCCAGTTTGTGAACAGGCGTTTCGCCTGATGCATGAGTTCCCGCATTTCTGCGGCGCTGCGCCCCTCGGCATACAGCCTGATTTTTGGTTCGGTGCTGGCTTCACGAATCAGCAGCCAGGCGTCCCCATCAAAGACGAGTTTCAGTCCTTCGCGTCGATCTACTTTCCTGACCTTTTTCCCGTCGATTTCCTTCCATTCCTGCTCCAGCCGAAGACCGAGTAACCTCCGACGCTCTTCGGTGGCGGGGAGCTGGGTCCTTCGGAAATAATAATGTCCGACACGTTCGGCCAGAGATGCAAGCTGAGCATGGAGCGACTTGCCCTCCCGAGCGACCATCTCCACAGTCAGCAGGCACGCGAGGAGTCCGTCGCGCTCCGGCAGGTGTCTGGCCCAGGCCAGGCCGGCGCTCTCTTCACCGGCAAACTCGAGGGTGCCGTCATTAAGAAGGGGACCGAAGTGTTTGAAGCCGATTCCGCCTTCGAGAATTTCCAGGCCGTATGATTCGGCGACGGCATCGATCAGGCGGGAGGTGGCGAGGGAACGGCCGATGGCGCCATGAAGGTCCCGGCGGCGAACCAGGTAATCAAGGATCAGCGCAATGAGATGACTTGAGTCACAGAGACGGGCGCCCTGGTCGAGAATGCCGAAACGGTCTCCATCACCATCCGTCGCCAGTCCGAGATGGGCCTTCTCCCTGCGCATGATTTCCCGCAGACGAGCGAGGTTTTCGGAACTGCAGTTGGGTGCGTAACCTCCGAAAAACGGATCGCGGGCGTTGTGGATGAGGGTGGCGTCAAGATGGTTTTCCAGCAGAATATGGTCAAGATATTCCCTCGTACTCCCGTAAAGAGGGTCGACAACCAGTTTCAGACCGGCTTTCCTGATGATGTCCCAGTCGATCAGTTCCTGGAGTCGATCGAGGTAGCTGTTCTTAGGATTAAATTCCTGAAGGAGGTCGGCCCGGGGCAGAAAAATATCATCCCAGTCCTTCTCCAGGCTCAGATAGCTCTTTTCGATCGGCTGGGTAAAGCTCTCCGGCGCTGGGATACCATCGGAGGTATAGAGCTTGACGCCGTTGTACTCCGGTGGATTGTGGGAACCGGTGAACATCAAGCCGGCGTCCGCCTTTTCTTCACGCACGGCGTGTGCGAGAACAGGTGTCGGGATATCACGGGCCGTCAGAAGGACTCTTTGACCGCGGGAGGTAAGGATCTCCGCCGCCGTGGAGGCGAATTTCTCCGACAGCATTCGGGTGTCATAGCCGATGACGAAGAGAAGATCTCTGTCCTGCTCGGATTTCCGCAGACTGTCCACCAGCGAGTGGGTCAGAATCCGGACCTTGCGGAAGGTAATCTCACGCCCAATCACGCCGCGCCACCCGGAACTTCCAAATCTCACCATGCGGATAGCTTAGTACAAAGTAGAGATGGAAGCCATAGGCATTTCGGGAAGAGCCGTCCAGACTGAGTCCGAACGCCCCGGCGGAAGTCCCGTTTCCTGCCTTCAACAGAGTTTCGGAGATAATGGCCCCGCGCCATCATCCCGAGCTTATCGGGAGAGCATTTTTCTCCTTGTGTCGGTCGTAGATCAGGTCTGCTATTGACGGAAGGCCGGGAATTGGATCAGGTCGTTAGCTTTGGCGCGTTCACCGCAGCCGCCTTTCCTCAGGCCCTGTCGATCGGGAAGCTGAGAACGCCATCGATGGAGTTTGCGGCTGATGCGACCATCAGCAGACGGTCGAAGCCCAGGGCGACACCGGCGCACTCCGGAAGACCCTCGGCGAGGGCGGCGATGAACCGTCGATCGATCTCAGGACTGGAATCGCCCTCCACCCTTCGGTCGTGGAGATCGGCCTCAAAGCGCCGGAGATGTTCCCCGGTATCGAGGAGCTCATGGTATCCATTGGCGATTTCGAGGCCCTTGAGGAAGAGCTCGAAGCGTGCGGCGACGGGTGGGTCCGTCGGACGGATCCGGGCGAGGGCCGCCTGGGAGGCCGGGTAATCCGTGATGAAGACGGCCTCCAGATCCCGCAGTTGGGGCTCGATATGATGGCTCATGATCAGGTCGAAATAGTCGTTTCGGTGTTTGGGAGCCAGGTTGGGGAGACCAAGCTCTGGCACGAGAGCGGCCAGGGACTCGAGATCGCTGAGATGCGGGTCCACTCCCGTTGTTTCGATCCAGATCTCCCGATAGGATTTTCGTTGAATTCTCGGGATCCCCAGAAGCAGACGGATAAGATCCTCGACCTCCTCCATGAGACCCAGATCGTCCCAGCCGAGGCGGTACCACTCCAGGATCGTGAACTCGGGATTATGGATGCGCCCCCGCTCGCCCTCCCGGAAGGCGTGACAGATCTGGTAGATCGATGGCGCGCCGGCGGCAAGGAGACGCTTCATGGCGTATTCCGGGGAGGTCTGAAGGTAGAAGTCCTTCTCCCCGAGACCGGGGACTTCGAGCCTGAGGCTGGGGTTCTGAAGATGGGGGTCCGTGACCCCGGCTGAGCAGAGCATGGGAGTTTCGACCTCGAGCACTTCTCTCTCAGCGAAAAAGGAGCGCGTCTTCGAAAGAAACCCGGCGCGAAGCCGGAGCATCTCCAGCGAAGCCGTGGGTCTCCAGTCCTCAGGGTACTTCGCCATGCTTCAGCAGTCCCCTTCCTGTGTGACTTTCAGGGGCCGGAGCATAGCTGTTTCAGGCGCGGGAGACGTATTCACCGGTCCGGGTGTCGACCTTGATCTTCTCACCCTCCTGGACAAAGAGCGGAACCCGGACGGTCGCGCCGGTTTCCAGGACTGCCGGTTTTGATCCTCCGCCGGAGGTGTCTCCGCGGACTCCGGGGTCGGTTTCCACGATCTGAAGGACGACGAAGTTCGGTGGGACAACCACGATGGGGTTTCCGTTGTCCAGGGTAATCATGCAGAGATCTTCTTCCTTGAGCCACTGCGCGTTATCACCGACGACATCGGTGCCGGCGCCGATCTGCTCGAAGGTCTCCTGGTCCATGAAATACCACATATCTCCATCCGAATAGAGATATTGCATCTCGTGTTCGACGACGTTCGCTCCCTCGACCGAATCGGAGGATTTCAAGGTCATCTCATTGATCCGATCCGTCCTGTAGTTCCGGTACTTGATTTTGGTGAAGGCCTGGCCCTTTCCCGGCTTGACGAAGTCGGTATCGGTGATCACACAGGGCTCGCCATCAACGAGGATTCTCAGCCCGACCTTGACCTGGTTCATGTTGTATGTCGCCATTCTTGACTCCTTGACTTGCATTTCGAGACCGTCAGCTTCAGACTCCTCGTCATGAGGCAGCCTGAATTCCCATGGAAAGTCGGCTCGTGGCGGGATGAACTCGCGGGAGCCCTGACAAGTCCGGACCAGCTCCTTGACGCAGTGGGCCTGACTCGGGAATCCGTCGGCCTCGGGGCCGGGAAGCCGGATGAAACTCACGGTTTCGACCTCAGGGTACCACGGGCCTGGCTGAAACGCATCGTTCCGGGTGATCCCGATGACCCCCTGCTGCTCCAGGTTCTCCCCCGACCTGAAGAAGGGCGTCCGGTCGGAGGCTATTCCAAAGATCCCCTGGGCGAGCAGAACCAGAACCCCTGCATCCTGAGAAAGTATTCCGGCCGGGCACTCCTGCTGACGACCTCCACCTGTCCGATTCACTGTCGCTACTGTTTCAGACGGCATTTTCCCTATGTCGGATCGGCGACACTGGATCAGATTCGATTGCTGGCAGGGGAAGATGATCTGCGCGAGGTAATTTTCAGCGGCGGGGATCCCCTGATGCTTTCGGATGAGGCCCTCGATCGGCTGTTTCTCGCGGCGGAAGAGCTTCCCGGGCTCCGCCGACTGCGGATTCACAGCCGGATGCCGGTCGTCATTCCCCGGAGAATCGATGCGGCCTTCCTCCGGATGCTCGGCAGGCGGCGTCTTCCCCTGGTCTTGGTCCTCCAGATCAACCACCCGCAGGAGATCAACGAGGATCTTCGGATCGCCTGCAGGGGGCTGAGCAGTTTCGGTGTCTCCCTGCTCAATCAGTCCGTACTCCTCCGGGGGATCAATGATTCACTTGAAATCCAGGTCGCTCTGGCCGAGAAGATCTTTGAGATCGGAGTCCTGCCCTACTACCTTCATCTGCTGGATCGAGTTCAGGGCGCTTCTCACTTCGAAGTTCCCGAGACCGAGGCGCGGAAACTCTACGGAGAGATGGCGGCACGCCTTCCCGGCTATCTCCTGCCCCGTCTGGTGCGCGAGGAGGCCGGCGCCGACTCAAAGACGCTGATTTTCCCCCTCTGAGTTCTCGTCCAGGCGAAGCGGCGGGACCCGAATCGTGCTGTGTCGAGCCATCAGCACCTTTCCGGCTTCCATGCCCCGCTTCTTGGAGATGTGTCGGACGCGAGTTTCGTGGACGGCTACCTGTCCACCCCTGTGTGCCTTGGAGTATCCTGCGGCCAGTGCGGCGGCAAAACGGCGGGTCTCCCGTGGGAGTTTTGTCAGCCGCTCCGGGTTTCGTACGACGACGTGCGATCCCGATTCACCGGCCACATGGAACCAGAAATCCTGGGGTGAGGCCAGCCGCAGGCTGAGAAGATCGTTATCCCGGGCGGTCCTGCCGATGAGGACAATCATGCCGTCTGGTGATATTGCCTTCCGTGCGACCGATCGCCCCTGGTAGATGCCTTCATCGGGCTCGCTGGGTGCCGGCGGGTTTTTTTGCGCCCTCATCTTTGCGGGTTCTCAGTCTGAAGAAGACTTTTTTTCGCCGTCCTTCTTCTTTTGGGTGGAGGGTCGACGCCTGCGTCGGCGACGCGGTCGGGAATCCTCCCTTTCCCCTCTGCGGGACGATGAAGGGTTTCGCCGGGAGGAGGATGGACCTCTATCTCTCGATGGCCGGGAGCTGCGCATGCGGGGCACGGGCTGAAGGTAGAGGTCGTCATCGGCGAAGACGACCGGAATGTCGTAGCCGATATACTTCTGGATCGCATCGAGGGAATAGATGTAATCGTCGCAGGCGAGGCTGAAGGCCTTTCCCTGGGCGCCCACTCGGGCGGTTCTCCCGATGCGGTGAACATAGTCTTCCGGATCCTGGGGGAGATCGTAATTGATGACGTGGGACACGCCATCGATGTGCAGGCCCCGGCTTGCCACGTCCGTTGCGACCAGAATGGGGAGATCACCATCCCGGAACTGGTCCAGAACGCGGAGTCTCCTGATCTGTTCGACGTTTCCGGTCAGGCCCCGGGCTCGATAGCCGTTTCTCTCGAGATCCTCGACCAGACGCCGGGCGGCCACCCGCGTATTGACGAAGATCATCGTGCGCCCTTCGCCCTCTCGTTTCAGAAGACCCAGAAGCAGTGAAAACTTCTCATGGGCCGCCACATGGTACAGCTCCTGGTGAATGGTCTCGGGCGTCAGCTGTTCCCGATCGATGACGATTTCGGCCGGATCATCCATTTCCCGCCACCCGATGCTGGTGACACGCCGCGAAAGAGTAGCGGTGAACATCAGGGTCTGCCGATCTCGCGGGTGGGGGAGGCGGTGCAGGAGCCAGCGGAGGTCTTCCGCGAAGCCCATGTCGAAGAGTCGATCGCACTCGTCGATGATGACGACTTCGGTATGGCGTAGCGAATAGGCGCCCTGCTGATGGTAGTCGATCAGCCTGCCGGGAGTTCCCACGAGAATGTCGACTCCCTCGGAAAGAACGGCCCGTTGTTTCTTGTAGTCCAGTCCCCCGAAGACGACGTGGACCCTGAGACCGGTGTGAGCGCCGAGGCCTTCGGCATCCCGGGAGACCTGTACGGCAAGCTCACGGGTGGGCGTGATGATCAGACAGCGGGGGTTCCCTTCGGACGCCTCCGATCTGAGCTCCGTCATGAGTCGCTGGTAGGCCGTCAGGAGATAGGCGGCCGTTTTGCCTGATCCGGTCTGGGCCTGTGCGACAACGTCCCGTCCCTCCAGTGAGATCGGCAGGACCTCGTCCTGTACGCGGGTCAATTTTTCGAAGCCGAGATCGCGAATGCCCTGGAGAAGGTCCTGATGGAGATCGAGGTCCTCAAAACGAGTCGTGGAGAAAAGATGGTGGTCGTGTGTTTCGTGTGAATCAGTCATCGGAGTTGCAGTCTAACATCTTATGATGCTGATTTCCCAGCCGACGCCTTTCGAGGTACATATTTCGGGTAGATGGAGGCATTCCCGCCGAAGGATCCAACCCGAAGTACGAGAATCATCCCTTTTGGTGTGGCGATGAGCCATTTCTCTGCATTCCTCTCCCATTTACGAGTTTCCGTCCGGCTGTCGGGGAAACCACAGAGATCGAGATATTCGCGCAGCATTGCCTTGGCCTTCGTGTTCAGATTCTGTTTTCCCTGCCATTCTTCCAGCAGCGGCGAGTTCAGGCTGTGGGCGAGAATGAGCTCCGGTGAGGAGGTCTCGGAGGCGTGAATACCAGCACGGGCGGCTCCCCGGTAGTCCCGGATCAGAGTGCCGACGATCTTAGCGGCACGCCCGATGGCCTCTCCGAGTTCCTTGAGAAGGGCTTGAGCCTTTCCGGGAAGGGCGTCTTGATGCACCGAATCCAGCCAATTCGAGACCTTCTCTGCGAAGCCGATTGCTCTCTGGAGTTTCGTCGAATCGAGGTGAAGATCCGGGCGACTTTTTTTCTCGGTACCCGGGTCAATTTCCCCAATTTTTTTCCCCGTGAGTTTTTCGATTCTCGTGGTGGAGTTCTCGAGAACTCTCATGAAACGCTCCAGCCCCTCCACAGTTCTGTCATCGAGGCTCTCGACGTCGATGAGGGCAAAACTCTCGGAAAGAGCCTTGAAATTACGTACCGCGCTGAAGAGCTTTTGTGCCGTCCCCGCCTCATTCATCAAGAACGAGACCCCCTTTCATAACCCTGGCCCAGTATAGCGCTTTCTGCTTCGGACGACCTGGACAAGGTATGATGAGCCCGTTAACTTGATTTCGGCTCGGTTTTCTCGGCCGGAATCCCTGGAGTTTGAATGCTGCGATTCGTGTCTGTCGTGTTGAGTATCCTGTTGTCGGCCATCCCGGCGGCTTCAGCGCCCGATGAGAATGTACCGACTCCAAAAGCGTCGACCGAGATCCCGAGAGGACTCGACGACTTCCTCGAGGCCCGGGGGCTCGAGCTGAACGGCGAGTACTCGGATGCACTGAAACTCTATGCGATGGTGGTGGATGAGAATCCTGAGGTGCTGGAGACCCGTGTGGCCGAAGCCTCCCTGATGATGGATCTGGGAATGGTGGAGGACGCACTGGAGCTCCTCGAGAATCGAGAGGGTCTGGACTGGTATGGATTGCGGGTTCGGGCTCTGGCCATGGCGCAGGTTTCCGGGGTCCGGACGGAACTCCTTCCGGAGGCAGAAACCGAGTTGAAGAGGGTGTTGAGGGACCGTGGAGACGATCCGAATGTCCAATTCGCCCTCGTGAGGGTCCTTGAGGCCTCGGGAAAGCTGGAGGAGGCGCTGACGAACTTGAGGGAGCTTCGAAAGGCCGTGGGAGGCAATACCCGTCTGGCCGCTTTGGAGGGAGAGCTTTTATCCCGACTGGGCAGATCTGCCGAGGCTCTGAAGGCTTACGGCGAATGTGAGAATTCTGATCCATCCTGTCATCAGGGTCTTGTCAAGTCCTTACTGGCGCTTGGCCGGATGGGAGAAGCGGGTGAGCAGCTGCTGGAGGGACTTGCTCCTGATGATCTGGACCGGATGATGCAGGCAGCCGCTCTTCTCGCAGATGGTCATCGGCCCGTGAAGGCCCTCAGTGTCGTAGAGCAGGTTCTCAGATCGGATGCCGACTCTCCGGAGGCCCTTCGGTTCAAGGCGATTCTCCTGGTTCGAATGGGGCGGATGGAGGAGGCCTTGCCCATTCTGGATCGACTTGTGAGGAAGGATCCGGAGAATACGGAACTCCTCCTGACGAGGGCCCAGGCTCAATCGACCCTTGATCCCGATGATATGGAGAAGGCCCGAAGAGACCTTGAGCGAGCCTGGAATGCGGTATCTTCAGATGCCGCGTCGAAAGAGGCTGCCGGGGTTGCGGTCGAGGCTGCGAGAATCGAGCTTGACGCCGGGCACCCAACGATGGCCCGGGAGTGGCTGGATCGGGTTGCGGACCCGAATTCGGGAGGAGGAAACTACCTCTTCCTTCTTGCTGAGTCCTATCGGAAGTCGGGAAAGTACAAGGCGGGTGTCGCCTCCCTGTTGCGTCTGGAGCCTCAGCTCGATCAGCAACTGCGCCCGCTGGCACGCATTCTGGAAGCCGATCTGGGCTATCGGGCTTCGGGTGAGGCTGCCCTCGAAATTCTCCGTCCGCTCTTTGACCAGGGCGATCGAAAAACGGCCCTGATGGCGCTCTCGGAACTTCAGAATCTGGAATTGTGGGAGCGAATGGAGGCGGAGAGTCGGAAACTGCTGAAACGTTTTCCGCAGGATCGAGATCTTCTCTTCAGTCTGGCCACAGCCCTTGAGCGCAGGGGGCACTTTGAGATGGCGGTGGAGCTTTTTGATGAGCTGCTCAAGGCCTATCCTCAGGATGCAGGGGCGGCGAATTACCTGGGTTACATGCTGGCCGATGCCGATCGGGACCTCGATCGGGCACTCGAACTGATCACCGCAGCGCTGAACTCGGATCCGGAGAACGGCGCCTATCTGGACTCGATGGGCTGGGTTCTCTTTCGGATGGGTCGGGTTGATGAAGCGGAAGTCTGGCTTCAGAAGGCTCTCCGGCGGAGTGGCCCGCAGGCTGGAGACATCCTGGCGCATCTGGGAGAGGTGCGGATCAGCCTGGGCCGCACCTCCGAGGGTGTGGAACTACTGCGACGAGCCCTTGATCTCGGGTGCGAACATCCCGAGCGGGTCGAGAAGCTGATCTCCGGGACTCCCGGCGGAGACGGAGACGGGGAGTGAAGCGGGAAGGCCTTGGTGCCGGGTTTCCATCAGCACTCCTTCTGTCGGTGTTGATGCTCCTGGCGCCGGCGGGAGGATGTCGCTCCACCACGGCCGTCCTGTCGACCAGTGAGGAGCAGCTCTCAGCCGCTATTCGGGAACTCACTCGGCCCCTTCCCGGACCTATGGCTGCGCTCTACCGCCTCCAGGTGGGTTCGACTCGCACCCTGCGCCTGGCATTGCTCGCCGATGGGGGTTGGGGGAGGATGACGATCTCCGAGTCCTTTGGTTCAACCCTGAGTATCGGGGCATGGGATGAGGCTGAGGGAAGCCGGATTCTGGATATGCGCGAAGGGTGTCGACTCCGCACGACTGGCCTGTCCGGTGAACTCGGGCTTGGCGAGATCCCGATCAGACGAATTCCGCTCCTGCTCGGAGGTAGGATTCCCCTGGAAGAGGATGATCATCTCGACCTCGGCAGAGATCCAGGCGAAATCCTGATTCGTTCTGCTCACTGGCAGGCCCTGATCCGGCTCGTCCCGGATCCGTGGCGGGTTTGTGAAATCCGAAGCGGCGATTTCGTCGTCAAACTCAGCGATCACAGCCTTTCTGTTCCGGGCAGGATTGAAACGCGGGACGACTCGGGACGACTGATTCGCCTGGATCTCCTCAGGCTCAGATGGGAGATCCGGAGGAAGCCGGGGAAGCTGCCTGAGTTTCCACTCTGTACGGCCGACTCCCGGCTGGACGAAGGCCGGAAGGACTGAGGGTATTGCCCGCGGGTGCCGGAGCAGGGTATGCTCGTCACCGGCCGGAAGGCCAATTTGATTCTGGAGGTTCGTGTGGAGATTACCGAGGTTCGTATCAGCCCGTCGAAGGGTGGAAAAGTCCGAGCTTTTGTCAGTGTCGTTTTTGACGACTGTTTCATCGTCAACGATCTGAGAATTCTCGAAGGACGAGAGGGGCAGCTCTTTGTGACGATGCCTGCGCGGAAAACCCGGAACGGCCAGATGCGGGATACGGCCCATCCCCTGAACATGGAAACCCGGAAGATGATTGAGGAACGGGTCCTGAGGGAATATACCGAGGCCCTGGAAAACCGTTCGGTTCCAACTTCCGGAAAGGGCAGGCAGGAAAAACTCCCAACCCTTGACCGTCTGGCCTCCCGTCTCTTCAACGATGAATTCTGGATGCCGGACGAGAGGACGAAATCCTGAACTGTCTTCCCCGTATTTCCGAAAGAGGGGCCAAAACCGTGGTCGGGCTCGCTCCATTCGTGGTGGCTTCAGGGGATCGGGGCCGAAGCCGGTTGGGGCAGGGCCAATCGACGTGAAGAGAGCTGCAGGCTGATCGGCCATTTTGGCCCGCCGTCCTGGCACGCGTCGTGGACTCCGGAGGCTCCGGGCAGGGAGCTTGACAGGGGGATGAAAGCACAGGCGTACCCTGTCGTCTGGGGAAGACAGGGTCGTCCTTGGAAAGTGACAGGACGGTGGCCCGCAAGAGTTCTGATTCTTGTAACTCTTGGCACTGATTTTGCTAATATCTCGTTGATGGAGGTGGAAGATGAAAAAGGCAGTTCGCAATATTGTGCTGGTCGCCGGGGCTTCCGCCCTGCTGGTATTGACAATGGCCTGCAGCAGTGCCCAACCGACGGCAACGCCGGGCGTGGACCAGATGGGTCAGTTCATCATGATGCAGAAGGGCCCGGAGCTGGAGGCCGTGATCGGCTATCGTTTTGCCGCACAGAATCTCGGCAGCGACTGGTTGATTCTGGAAACCGCCCTGACCTCTCCCTTTTCTGATATGACGGAGGTCAAGCGCGCGAATATCTGGGTCATCTCCCCGGACGGTACGAAGATCAATCTTGCAAGCCAGAAAGAATTCAACGAGGCATATTCGATTCTCCGGCCCCTGATTCATAAGTCCGATGTGGCCCGGGATCCGATGAACTACTTTCCTCCCAGCCGTAAAGAATGTGATCTGGGCTTCTTTGTCGAGCCGGGCGACGGAGTGGCCTTTGACTCGGTGACGGTGAATTACAAACGTGGATGCACGGGAAAACTCTTCTTCAGGATCCCCGGAGGTGTCAAGGCCGGGCAGTGGAAGTTCGGAATCGACCTTCCGAACTCGAAGATCGAGATTCCATTCGAGCTGTGATCTGAACCGCCCGATGACTTGAGCCGGGTCCTGGAGGGCCCGGCTTTTCATATTCCGGATGGATTTCCCTCAGGATACGTTCCTGCGCAACTTCAATAGCAATGAGGAACAGCCGCATTATCGATGCATTTTCGACCTTTATCAATGGCAGAGCGACTTGATGTTTCCTCACTCCTTTCCCCACTGTTCAAGGCTCAGATTAGGCATAAGAAAACGGCCCCGGTCCGATAGATCAGACCGGGGCAAGGTGAATCTCAGGCCGGAATACGAGTAGAGCGTTTCCAAAATACCGCTGCAATCGGTCGCCGCTGCATCCCGGCCTGCAGCGTTGCGCTAACTCGCCGATGGGCACCGCATCGCCTACGTTAACGCGCCTTACACGCCGGGCGCATCGACGACCTTTGTGCGACACCTTATTTCGGAAACGCTCTACTAGGGATTATGACTCGACCAGGCGCTCATGTCGCCTGACTGAAAACCGTCGGAGAAGATGCCGGGCGCCTGGAGGTAGTAGTCCTCAACCTCGCCGTCCGGAGCAGAGCTGATGTCGGTCAAACCCGTGACGGATGAGAATCGATAGCGGGCAAAAGTCGGGACAACAGCGCCGGCGGGAACGGCGTAGCTCAAGCTGTTGGCGCCGGCCGACAGTGATTGGTCGGTGATGACCTTTTCGCCGCTGTCGGTCCAGTCTCCGTCCCCGTTAAAGTCGACCCAGGCGCTGAAATAGCCCACGGAGGATGCCGTGACCGTGAGATTCATGGTGGTGCCGGGAATCAGGGCGTTTGGAGAATGCTTCACGCCGTCATCATCATCCTGACCGTTGAGGTCGTCGCCGGTCGCTGTGGCGTCCGGCTGGCCGTCGGCTTCGGCGTCCTCATAGGTGCCGAGGAAAATATTTTCCACGAGCTGATGCACGGCGCCGGAACTGGCGCTGAGGGTCGGATAGGTGGGATCCGGCGCATCACCATAGTCGTATCCGGGCTCTTCGATCGTGACTTCGTAGTCCTCGACCTCGCCGTCGGGCGCCTGGCCGGTCGTCGAGAGACCACCGACCGTACTGAATCGGAAGCGGGCCATCATTCCCCCGGCCGCAGCCGAAGCCGGAACCTGGACCATGACCTGGTTCGGACCAGGGTTCAGAGGAAGGGATACGGCAACCTGCTCGCCCGAATCCGTCCAGCTTCCGTTGCCGTTGAAGTCGATCCAGGCGTCGAGAAAACCGGGGACGCTTGCTAAGACATCAACGGGAGCAGTGAAACCGGGAATAAGAGGAACGTTGAATGCGACTCCGTCTTCGTCGTCGGGGACTCCCGCAAGATCGTCGCCTGTCGCAGTTCCATCGGGTTGTCCGTCGGGCTCGACATCCGGTGGGCCGCCGAGGTAGGTGACGCCGTCCGGGATGTGACGGGCGCCGTTATGGACCAGGAGCGTTGGGAATCCCGGCGATCCTGCGGCATCCGGGGCGTCGCCGAAGTCCAGGAGCTGTTCCTCCTGTATGGTGACCTGGTAGTCTTCGACCTCGCCGTCGACACTGTGCCCCGTGGGTGAGAGTCCACCGGACGAGGAGGCCCGGAACCGGGCGACCGTCGTGCCCGAGGAAGCGCCGGTAGGCACGTTGAAACTGAGATGATTGACCCCGCTGTTGAGGGGTTTGGAGCTGAAGATCTGTTCACCGGCATCGGCCCAGCTCTTGTTTCCATTGAAATCGACCCAGGCATCGAGCAGCGCCGCACCCGAGCCGGCCGCTGTGACGTCGACCGTAGCAGTTTGATTCGGGATGAGATTCGAAGTGAAGCTGACACCGTCGTCATCGTTGTTCCCGTCGTTGTCATCTCCCGTTGCCGTTGCGTCGGGCTGGCCGTCGGACTCGGCATCGACCGAAGCGCCGAGGTAGACGACGGTGCCGATTCCGTGGTTGGCCCCGGAGTTTGCGGACAGGGTGGGGTAGCCCGGCGTGCCTGTGGAATCGGGGGCGTCCCCCCAGTCCAGGAGGGTTTCCTCGGTGATGGAGACCATCTCGTCCTCAACCTCCCCGTCGGCGGCCTGGCCCGCCGGAGAGAGTCCTCCGGCAGTCGAGACGCGGAATCGGGAAAAGGTGCCTCCGGTCGAGGCCTGGGCCGGAACGGTGAAGCTGAGTAGATTGCTGCCCGCGGTCAGAGCCTGAGAGCTGAAGATCTGCTCGCCGGCATCCGCCCAGCTCTGGTTGCCGTTGAAATCAATCCAGGCGTCCAGCAGGCCGGGAGCGGAGGCTGTTACGGTCACGCTTGCCAGGGCGCCCGGTATCAGGGGGGAGGTGAAGCTGATGCCGTCCTCATCATCGGGTGTGCCGGTCGTATCATCGCCGTCCGCAAGTGGTGTCGGCTGTCCGTCGGTTTCGGCATCGACAGCGGCGCCGAGGTAGAGAGAGCCGCCGAGCACATGGTTGGCGCCGTTATTGACGGAGAGCGTGGGATAGCCCGGACTCTGGACGCTGTCCGGCGCATCTCCCCAGTCCAGGAGGTCTTCCTCTCCAAGCGTGAGTACATAGTCTTCAACTTCGCCGTCGGGTGCGAAACCGTCGGGCGTCAGATTACCCACAGTGGAGAGACGGAATCGCGCGAAACTCTGTCCTGCACCGGCTGTGGCGGGTACTGCAAAGCTCACAATATTCGGCCCGGGAACCACTGGCAGGTTGGTGGCGATCTGCTCGCCGGGATCCATCCAGTTTCCGTTCTGGTTAAAATCAATCCATGCGTCAAGAAAAGCCGATCCCGGGGCGGTGACGGAGACGGATACGCTGGCATTCTGCCCGGCGGATATGGCCGTCAGGAAGGTGACGCCGTCCTCGTCGTTGGACGTTCCTGCGAGATCGTCGCCGGTTGCCGCTGGATCGGGCTGCCCGTCAGGCTCCGCGTCCACAATAGTGCCCATGCAGAAACCAGCCATAATCCCATGGTTGGCGCCGTTATTTGCGGCCAGCGTCGCATAGCCGGGAACGCCGGCAATATCCGGCGCATCCCCCCAGTCGGTATCCTGCGAAAATGCTGGAAATGCCATTCCAATGATGGCGATGAGAATCAAGAAGCTGCGTTCGGGCCTTCGTGTTTTCATTTCTCCTCCAAATCGGCAAAATACTCTCAGCAGGAGACGCGCTCTTTTTGAGATTGCTGAAGCTTCTCCCCTGATGCTCAGCGCAAGCAAAATGCTGATGTCCTATTTAATATGGGGCATGAGAGGAAGAATTTCAAGGCAAATCTCCGGACCGGGGATCTGAGCGCTGCCGGTAGCCGACCGAGGAATCACCTGCCGGTTTTTTCCGAACGTGATAAAGTTGCCTTCAGCGCCTATGTACGAGCTTCAGTTTCATCCCGCCGACATCAGAAAACCAGTCCGGTACTTTTTTGTATCCAGAAAGACGGCGCGGTGGGTGATGGCCCTCGGGCTGGTGGCCGCGCTTCTCCTGTGTGCCGGAATGGCTCTGGCCCCTCTTGGAATCAAGAGCCTGCTGATGAGTTCCGAGCTTTCTCGCCTCGAGAAACGTAAGGCGATTCAGATGGATGTCTTGAAGCAACGAAACAGCGGCTTGGAGAATCTCGAATCGCGACTCAAAGAGGCCAGGATTCGGGAGGAACAGATTGCGCTTGTCCTGGGCGCGGAGCAAGACGAGCGAGGCTTGGGAGGTACGTCGGAAAAAGAGCCGCTGGAGACGAGGATGGAGGAGACCCGGCAGGCCCTCTCTCGAAGCAGGAAACTCGAGGGCGAGAGTAAGGCCCTCCTGACCCTGCTTGAAGACATCTCGGCCTTCGCCTCGGAACACCAGGATCTCTTGCAGGTGGTTCCGGCGATCTGTCCCCTTCCCATCGGATCCTTCGTATTGACCTCTCCTTTCGGCGAACGCATTTCACCCTTCACGAACGCAAGAGACTTTCATACCGGGCTTGACCTTGCAGCGCGAATGGGGACCCCGGTACTGGCGGCAGGCAATGGTCGGGTCGTCTTCGCGGGGCGTTTTCCTCTTCGAAGAAACGTCAGGTGGTGGAGGTATGGAAATGTTGTGGTCCTCCGCCACGGCGAGGGATACCTGACGATCTACGCTCATTTGGAAAGCGTCGACGTCCGTCGGGGACAAAAGGTGAAGAGGGGCGAAGGGATCGGCGCCGTGGGTAATTCCGGGTGGTCGACCTCGCCGCACCTCCACTACGAGGTCAGAGTCATTCCGGAAGCGGGAGAGGAACCGGTTCCGGTGGATCCGCGGATCTATATTCTCAACTATGAGTGGAAAGGTCATGAAGCCGCTCTGATTCGGGCTCGGCAGGCCCCTCGGCCGGATTTTGATCCCCTTCCCTCACGATTCCTGCATTGAGGTGGAGCATGGACGAAGCCAAGAACTATCCAACGATGATCATCCCGGACGGGACCGAAATCGCCGTCAACGAACAGGGATTGCTCTCGATCAAGACTCCGGGAAACCTGGTCATTCAGAACTCGGCGAAGTACTCGATCATCGAGTCTTCGAACGGCTCGGTACGGATCGACCCCGGAGTCTCCGTGGAGGCGATCTCCGTTCGGGCTCAGGATACCTGCTTCGTAGCGGGCAGCTTGACGGCATGGAGGGTCAAGGCCTCGAAGATTATCCTGGAGAAAGAGGCCCACGCCAATATCATGCTCCAGGAGGCCGATCGTCTGGAGTTGGATCGCGCCGCCCGACTTGTCGGAAACTTTGCGTCCGAAAAGGAGCTGTACCTGATGCTGGGGCGTTTCAGTCGCCAGCTCCAGGATCTGCCGGAGAGTCTTCAGGCCGGAGAGGTTTCGGCTCGTATCGGCGCCTCTGCTCCCGGAGATGCCGAGCGGGAGAAGGGAGATGTCTTCGTCTCTCCTGATGGGGAGGAAGAGTCCTCACCGGAAGATGACGGCGATGTAGAAGAGATTCTCTCCCTCCTCCGGATGACGCTCGAGCGTGAGATCGGTCGGGAGGATCTTGATGCCGTAGGACGCCAGGCGCTGGCCCAGCTGATGGAAGACATCAGGAAAAAGGACTTTGAGAAGCTGGAGGCAAGGGCTGGCTTCCTCCTCTCCCAGGTCAGTTCCCAGACGGAGGATCTGCAGAAGGCGGGCCGACTCCTGAAAAGGCTGAAAAATCTCGCCGGGCCTCTTTCTTCCTGAGCACTCCGGTGGTACCCTGCGTCCGGCCGGGAACGGCCGAAATTCGAGGCTGACGGCAGGCCGGCTTTTGAGCCGCCGTCGCCGGGATGGATGGGCCATGAGCGAGAATACGCAGCTGAGACGAACTCCTCTTTATGAAGAACATGTCAAGGCGGGGGGCAGGATTGTTCCCTTCGCGGGTTATGAACTGCCGGTACAGTACAGCTCGGTCATCGAAGAGCATCGGAGAGTCCGGGAAGCTGCGGGACTCTTTGATGTTTCCCACATGGGTGAGATCTTCATTTCGGGCCCCGGCGCCTTTGATTTCGTTCAGATGATCTCCTGCAACGATCATTCGAAGCTCTCTATCGGGCGGGCCCAGTACACGGGGCTGATGTATCCGGAAGGGACCTTTGTCGATGACATGCTGGTACACCGGATGGCGGAGGAAGAGTTTCTGCTGGTCGTTAATGCGGCCAACCGCGCCAAGGATGCGGCCTATCTCCTCGGGCTGGCTGAGGACGCCGAGGGTGTGACGGTGGCGGATCGTTCCGATGAGTGGGCCCAGATTGCCATTCAGGGGCCCCGTGCCCAGGAGATACTTCAGCCGCTGACGGATACGCCTCTCGATGAGATCCGTTACTACCGTTTCACCTGGGGTGAGGTTGCGGGCAGTCGTGCCCTGATTGCCCGCACCGGGTACACCGGCGAAGACGGCTTCGAGGTCTACTCGGCGCCGGAACATGCGGCGCCGATCTGGAGATCTCTCCTTGATCTCGGGAAGCCTCTCGGTCTCGTCCCCGCCGGTCTCGGCGCCCGGGATACCTTGCGCTTCGAAGCGGGGATGTGCCTTTATGGGAACGAAATCAACGAGACGACGACGCCGCTTGAGGCTGGCCTCGGATGGATCGTCAAGCTCTCCAAAGGTGATTTCATCGGACGTGATGTACTTGAGGCGCAGAAGGAAAATGGACTGAGCCGCAAGCTTGTCGGCTTCGAAATGGTTGAGCGTGGGATCGCCCGCCACGGCTACGAGGTTTTTCTCACCGAAGATGCCGGGGAGCCGGTGGGTCAGGTAACCTCCGGAACCCAGTCCCCGACCTTCAACAAAGCCCTCGGGATGGCCTATCTTCCCATCGAGGCGACCGACATCGGCACCGAGTTTTTCGTGGGGATCAGGAATCGGCGGGTTCCTGCCCGTGTGATCGAGACGCCCTTTTATTCGAGGAAAAAGAAATAGCAGTATTTTTGGTTGATCCGTCCGCGCCCTGTGCGGACGAGAAGGAGGCTTGAGATGTCCGTACCCAGTGATCTGCTCTATACCAAATCCCACGAGTGGGCCCGAGTCGAAGGTGACGTGGTCACCTGCGGGATCACGCATTATGCTCAGGACCAGCTTGGTGAGGTGGTTTATGTCGAGCTGCCCGAAGTCGGTGATGAAGTTGAAGCCGGCGCCGAAATGGGGACCCTGGAATCGGTGAAGGCGGTGTCCGAGATCAACAGCCCAGTGAGCGGCGAGGTCCTGGAGATCAACTCGGAGCTGGAGGATTCTCCGAATCTCGTCAATGACGCCCCCTACACCGAGGGCTGGCTGGTGAAGATCAAGGGTGGGGTCGAGGGTCTCGAGCTGATGGATGCCGAGGCCTACACCGCATTTCTGGAAGCGGAGAGCCACTGATGCATCCCTGGGTCGGCGCCGGTCCGCAGGATCGTCGGCGGCTCCTTGAGGAACTCGGCCGGGAAGAGATCTCGGATCTCTTTGCGACCCTTCCCGGGGAGATCCGCATCGATGGTCTCGATCTTCCACCCGCCGAAGACGAAGAGGGACTTCGGCGTTTTTTTGCCTCCGTTGCGGAAGAGAATACCTCGCTTTCCGGGGTCCCTTCCTTTCTTGGAGCCGGGGTTTATGACCACATCCGCCCGGCTTTAGTCGACAGCGTACTCTCCCGGGCGGAGTTCTTCACATCCTACACGCCCTACCAGCCGGAGATCTCCCAGGGCACCCTGCAGGCGCTTTATGAATACCAGACGATGATGTGCCGTCTGACCGGGATGGAGGTCTCCAATGCCTCCCTCTACGATGGAGCGACGGCCCTGGTCGAGGCAGCCCTCTTCGCGCATCGGGTCAAACGCGGCAAAAAAAGACGTTTTGTTGTCGCCGAAACCGTGCATCCGGTCTACCGGCAGGTGCTCGCGACCTATGCAGAGGCTGTGGACATCGAAGTCGTGATGGTCGCGCCGGGGCCGGACGGTCGGGTGAATGCAGATGCTCTGAGGGCGGCCGCTGGAGATGAGAGCTGCGGGATCGCGGTGCAGTCTCCCAACTTCCTCGGCATTGTGGAAGACCTGGAGGGCATTGCATCTTTGGCCTCTGATCTTGGCGCCCTTTCGATCCACGTGGTGGCGGAAGCCCTCTCCATGGCCCTCTACAGGGCCGGCGGGTTCTTCGCCTTCGATGTCGTCTGCGGCGAGGCGCAGAGCTTCGGGATCGCCCCGGGATTCGGCGGACCCCACCTGGGCTTCTTCTGCTGCTCGGAGAAAAACGTCCGGCAGATGCCGGGAAGACTCTGTGGGGAAACCGTGGATGCTGAGGGAAATCGGGCCTTCTGCCTGACCCTCTCGACCCGGGAGCAGCATATCCGCCGGGCCAAGGCGACATCTAATATCTGCTCCAACCAGGGTCTGATGGCCCTGGCCGCGACCGTCTGGCTGGAGGCCGTCGGGGGCGAGGGCCTTCGCGAGCTGGCCCGCCGAAACTACCGGGCGGCTCACGAACTGGCCCGGAGGATTCAGGCGGAGTGCCCCTCCTGGAAGCTGGTTTTCCCGGAATCACCTTTCTTCAACGAATTCCTGATCGTGGGACCGAGGCCGGGCTCTGATGCCGTAGATCTCCTGGCGAAAGAGGGGGTTCTTGGCGGCGTCTCGGCGACCCGCTGGGGTGGTTCCTGGGAAGACGGTCTCCTCGTGGCGGTGACGGAGAAGAACACGGAATCTGATCTGGATGCCCTGGTCGGGGCCCTGGGGAGGCTGGGATGAAGTCTCGTAGTCTTCGAAATGAGGGGCTGATCTTTGAACGGAATATCCGGAAGCAGCCGCGCCAGGGAATCCTTCTGCCGAATTCTCCGGGCGCCGGGCTTCCTGTGGATGAATCTGCCGATCTGCTCCTCGGAGACGGTGTGGAACTCTGGCCGGACCTCGGCGAGATGGATGTTGTCACGCATTTCCATCGTCTCAGTCAGCAGAACTATGCGGTGGACGAAGGCCTCTATCCGCTGGGCTCCTGCACCATGAAGTACAACCCGCGGATCAATGAGGTCCTGGCCCGCTTTCCAGGACTGACTGAGGTGCATCCGGCTCAGCCTGATGATCAGGTTCAGGGGGTGCTGCGGCTCCTCTGGGAGCTTGAAGAGGCCCTGAAGAGCATCACCGGGATGGCGGGCGTCACCCTCCAGCCGGCCGCAGGAGCCCACGGTGAGCTGACCGGCATGCTGATGATCCGAAAGGCCATCAGGGTCCGGGGCGAGCAGCGCAGCCGGGTGCTGGTTCCGGACTCGGCCCATGGAACCAATCCGGCCTCAGCGGTCTTTGCGGGTTTCACGCCGGAGGAGATCAGCTCCGGTCCGGACGGTCGGGTTGACCTGGAGCTGCTTCGCGAGAAAATGGATGATTCCGTTGCTGCGCTGATGCTGACTGTACCCAATACCCTGGGTGTTTTTGAGTCCGAGATTGTCGAGATCGCCCGACTGGTGCACGAGCATGGAGCCTTCCTCTACATCGATGGTGCCAATCTCAACGCTTTTGTAGGCAAGGCCTCACCGGCTCTGATGGGCGCCGATGCCATGCACATCAATCTGCACAAGACATTTTCGACCCCTCATGGAGGCGGAGGTCCCGGCGCAGGGCCTGTGGCTGTTTCAGAGGCCCTGCTGCCCTATCTTCCCGTACCCAGGGTGGTGCGGGAGGGCGATCGCTTCCGGATGATCGAGGAGGATGAGAACTCTATCGGCAGCATGCGGGGCTTTGTTGGTTCCTTCCTCATCCTGCTTCGTGCCCTGGCCTTTATCCGCGGGATGGGTGCCGAGGGTCTCAAGGAAATGTCGGAGACGGCGGTTCTCTATGCGAATGTCATCCGGGAGCGCCTGAAGGGTGCCTATCACCTGGCCTACGGGACCCCCAGTCTCCACGAGGTTGTTTTTGACGACTCCGTTCAAGCCGAGGCGGGCCTTCATAATATCGACATTGCCAAGCGTCTGCTGGATTTCGGTTTCCATCCCCCGACGATGAGTTTTCCGCTGATCGTTCACGGCGCCCTGATGATCGAACCGACGGAAAGCGCAGGTCCGGAGGAGATCGATGCCTTCTGCGAGGCGATGCTGGCGATTGCAGAAGAGGCGAAGGAAAATCCGGATTCCCTGGCATCTGCGCCGCATCGGACCCCGGTCAGACGGGTGGATGAGGTGCGTGCGGTCCGTCAGCTCAAAGTCCGATACATGGGGGAAGACTCGTAGAGCGTTTCCAAAATAACGTGTCGCACAAAGGTCGCCGATGCGCCAGGCCTGTAAGGCGCGCTAACGCAGGCGATGCGGTGCCCATCGGCGAGTTAGCGCAACGCTACAGGCCGGGATGCAGCGGCGACCGATTGCAACGGTATTTCGGAAACGCTCTACTAGCCCGACCGGGGTTCTTCCTGAGAAGAGGAGAATCCCTGTCATTCAGGCGGAAGCCTCCGCCGAGGCCGGAGCCGGAGCCGGGAGCCGGAACGGGAGCGGCAGGCCGGAATCTATTCCGGAGCCGCAAGCCGCAACCGGTGCCGATGCCGGAGCCGGGTACAGCGCCCGAAGCGCGAAACTGAGCTCGCCAACTGGCACTCGAAATGGTCGGGACATCCTACGAACGCACCGGCTCCAGTCTCGGTTTGCTGTACCTGCTCCGGATTGCTGCTCCGGTTCCGGCTCGGGTTGCTTTCTCCGCAGTGGAATCGCTTCACGGATTCAGCTGCTGCCCGGCTACTCGTAGAGTTCCCGATGCCTTTTTGAGGCCTTCTCCAGCCACTTCTTCCATGTGTGGCTGTGCTCGAGCAGCGTACTGACCTTGACGGGTGAGATTTTGCGCTGGTGCAAAGCCTCGACAAACTCCGGCAGATGCGCCCAGGGGGCTTCCGGGCGATCGGTTGAGAGGTGCATGAGGACGATGCCTCCCTCGAGATGGGGAAAGCTCAGAAGGCGGCGGACGATCTCCTGTGAATTGCGGTAGAGCGAAGAGTGTTCGTTGTCCACCCAATCCAGGGTGTCCAGACTCTTTCCCTTGAGGTAGCTCCAGCGGACGTGGAGATAGCCCGCCTCCATGGCCCATTCCCGGAGAATGGCATTTTCCTCACCGAAGGGCGCTCGCCAGAGGGGCGCCATCGAACGTCCGGTAGCCCTGCGAAAGGCCTGCTCTGTCTTCTGCAGTTCTTCGATAAAGCGCTCCCGGGTCATGCCGGGAATCAGTTTCTGGGTGTGGGATTCCGCATAGGTCGTCAGGTGGGGATGGGAAAAGCTGTGGTTTCCGATCTCATGTCCCGCCAGAACCGCGCGTCGGACCAGGGCCGGCTGTTTCTCGATGAACTCGCCGGTCAGAAAGAGGGTTGCCCGAATGTCCAGGGTCTGAAGCAGATCGAGGAGCTCAGCCGTTCGGTTGGCCGAAGCGCCGCCATCGAAGGTCAGGGCGATTCGAGGGCCCCCGTCGGTGACGAGATGGAGCACCGGCGGGGCGTTTCGTGGACGGGGATAACGAAGAGGTTTTGGAGTGGGCGAGGGCCTGGGAGTGGGTCTCAAGGAAAGCGAGTGGGGAGTAAAAAACGGCGTTGGGGTTGCCGCCGCCCGCATTGAGGCCCGGAAGGTCGGGCTCGGGTGGGGAGTGGGAGGGGGCAGGGTGGGCATCGGAGTCGGGAGCACAGGGGCTGCGACCCGGATTTTCCCGGCCGGTCTTGTGGACTCTCGTTTCGGAGTCGGGCTCGGGGAGGGGGACGGCGCTTCAAGTATCTCCTCGAGATCCCACCCGGGCGACAGACTCCGGGCGTGAAATTCGACGGCCGCATCGAGTCCGGGGTCCAGATTCCGAATCATTGCGCTGCCCTCGGCATTCGTTTTCAGGAGATAGAGTTTGCCGTTTGAATTTTCAACGAGGATCCGGGTGTCGGGTGGGCCGTCAATCCGGAGCGTGATCCCATCGGCGTTCCGGGAAAAGCTGAGGCGATGGACTGCACCCGGAGGCTGAAGTCGGGCCGCACGAGCATTTCCTTCGGCCACCTCGACCAGTTCGCCGTGCAGGCGGAACATGCCGAGCAGAAGCATGACGCTCAGGCTCAGGAGGATACAGAAGCCGAGCAGGGGAGGAACATCCTTCCGGAGCAGGCTGAAGATGGACTCTGGAATCCTGCGGAAAAAAAGCAGTATCCGGCAGCGGAGGCTGCAGACCTCACCCAGTGGAGTCGGCTGGACGCATCGTTCGCAGATCCAGCTTCCGCAGCAGGCGCAACGGTGGCTCGCCTCCCGGGATGGGTGGATTCTGCAGTGTTCCTTTCTGAGTTGAGTCTTCTCCATCTTCTATCCGATCGAAGGCATGTGCTCTTGAGCTTTGAAAATCTCGCCGCCGGAGAATTCTACTCCCGATTGTCTCCTGTTTACATCCGCTCGGGATGTCGGTTTCCCGTCCCTGCTGCATTTTTCCGTTTCTTGGGCCCTGACACCCGGATCAGCCGACTGAGATTGCCGGATGGCCCGTGATTGTACCCCTGTTCGCCGGGAAGGTGTAGAATCGCGTGCCGGGATGAGCCCTCGGACCGCCAGGGGAGGATCCGGATATCTGCCGCGAAGGAGCGACTATGTGGAATATTCCAAACAGTCTGACAGTATCGAGGATCGCTCTGGTCCCGATTCTGGTGACTGTGTTGCTGACCAGGTTCCCGGGCCGGGAGTACATTGGTCTCGCGATTTTTCTTCTGGCCGGCCTGACCGATTTTCTCGACGGTCTGATCGCCCGGAAAACCGGCGCCGTCACAACCATGGGCGCCCTTTTAGATCCGATCGCGGACAAGCTCCTGACCAGTGCAGCTTTCATCTCCCTGGTGGAACTCGGTCTTGCGCCCTCGTGGATGGTGACCTGCATTGTCGGGCGTGAGTTCGCCGTCACTGCGCTGCGGATGGTTGCCCTGGAGCGAGGGTTGGCGATTTCGGCAAACAATCTTGGAAAACTCAAGACGACGGCTCAGGTGATCACGATCTCCATTCTGATCCTGGGGAAGGAACTTGGAAAGTGGATCGTTCTCGGGCGTTATATGCTCTGGATTACCCTGATTGTGACCCTCTGGTCGATGCTCGTCTATTTCTGGGATAACCGTGCTTTGCTTCGGGAGGATATCGCGAATTGAGCGGTCGTTTCCTTCCCAGACGCCTTCCCCTGCGCCTGGTTCGCATCGGACGGAGATGGCCGAAAACCATTGTCGTCCTCGCCGTGCTGAGCTGGATCGCCGCCGCCCTGCTCATCAGCAGGGTCCGGGTGGAAACCGATATTCTGTCCCTTGTGCCTGAAGAGAACCCGGTCGTCGATCAGTTCAAGACAACGATTGAGCGCTTCGGAACCGTTGACACGCTGGTCTGCGTTATCTCCCTGCGGGGCGAGGAAGCTCGCGAGGCCGACCTCAGTTTTGCGGATCATTTCTCCAGCGAACTCCAGAACTCGGAGCTGATCGAATGGGTGGAGGGTCATCTGGACAACAGTCTGGAATTGCTGACACCTCTGATGGACAGGAGTCTCCTGCTGATGGCGCCCGGCGAGGTTGAGCAATTTTTGAAAAAGCTCGAAGCTACAGGTCTCCAGCAGCGAGCGCGGGAAATTCGTGCCCAGTTGATCGGGCCGCAGGGCCCGGCGGCGAAGAATATTCTGGAGATTGATCCCTTCGGTGTTCTGCCGCACGTGGTCTCAGGCCTGAAGTTCGAGGGGCTGGGTCTTCCCCTGGATCCGGAGTCCGGCTACATCATGGATCCTGAGCAGACGATGATTCTCATCCCGGCCCGGCCGATCCGGCCGGCGCAGGATCTGAAATTTGATCGTCGCCTGGCTGCTGAACTGGAGGCGATGAAGACCAGGGCACTCAAGGCATGGAAAGATGAGGGCTGGGAAGAGGAGGCGCCGGAGATCCGATTCACCGGAGGCTACATGGTTACGCTGGAGGACAGCCGCCTGATCATCTCCGATGCTGAGCTTGGAATGGGCTCCGCCCTGGTCGGTGTTCTCCTCCTCTTCCTCTTTGCCTTTCGGAGAAAGGCCGCCCTGATTTACGCGAGCATTCCTCTCGTGACGGGTCTGGCCCTGACGATCATTTTCGGTATTTTCGCGCTGGGGCGGATGAACTCCCTGACCTCAGCCTTCGGCGGCCTGCTTGTCGGGCTGGGGATCGACTTTGTTATCGTACTTTATGGTCGCTATGTCGAGGAGCGAAGAAAAGGGCACGAACACGGCGATGCTTTAGATGCGATGGGCCGGCATACCGGCGTTGGAGTGATGCTGGGCGCGGTGACCACGGCGGCGACCTTCTACGCCTTTCTGGTGACGGAGTTCAGGGGCCTCTGGGAACTGGGCCTCCTCACGGGAACGGGGATTCTCCTGCTGGCCGCTACGGTGTTCCTTCTTCTCCCGGCTCTGCTGAGCCTGCTCCAGGATCGTCCCTCCGGGGCGCGGCGGCACGTGATTGCGTCCTTCGGACTCGAGTATCTCAGCGCAAAGGCGCTCCGCAGACCAAGACTGACCGTCGTGCTGGTGGGCATTCTGACGCTTGGCCTCGGCTGGGGTGCATTCTCCCTCCAGTTCGACGATGATATTCAGAACATGCGATCGCCGGACAATCGGGCGTCGCTACTCCGGCAGGAGATTATGGAGGCCTTTGGTCAGCGCTTTACTCCCATGAGTATCCGGGTGGACGGCGGGACGGAGGCCGAGGCCATGGATGCCGCCCGGGAGATCCAGCGGGAGCTGGCGCCGCTGGTTGAGGGCGGAGTCCTGGCGCGTGTCGAGAGTATTGCCTCGATGCTTCCATCGGGGCGCTCCCAGGAGAAGGTGCTGGAAATTCTCCATGAGCATCGGGCGAAGTTTGAGGACATTGGGCCCCGCTTCGAGTCTGCGCTCCGCGGGGCCGGTCTCAATCCGCTGATGTTCTCGGATGGGATTCGGTATTTTCAGAAGGCGCTTGCCCAGGATGAGGTCCTGAGCCTTGCGGATCTCAGTTCGGGGCCGCTGTCCGCCGTGATCGGACGCTTTGTGACACGGGTTGATTCGGAGTATTCGGTGGTCATTCGCTGCTATCCCCCGGCCGGGATGTGGCGCAGGGAAGCACCGCCCCAACTGGAGGAACTGGTGGCGCGCCATCCGGATGCCGTACTGACCGGGACCAACGTAGTTTCGGCCGAACTGCGGAAGATTGTGTGGCGGGATGCCGGGAGAGCCTCGCTGTTGGGCCTCATACTTGTCTTTTTCCTGATGTGGGCTGATTTCGGCTCTCCGCTGCGCTCGGTGCTGGTTCTCCTGCCCCTGGGCCTGGGCATGGTCTGGATGCTGGGAACGATGGCTCTGCTGGGACAGTGCCTGAATTTCATGAATATTTTCGTCGTGACCATGGTCATCGGCATCGGGGTTGATTATGCGGTCCATCTCCTTCATCGATGGATCGAGAGCGGGGGAGACCCGGAAGCCATTGCCCGGACAGCCAAGGCCAT
>JANTFG010000011.1 GCA_024763555.1 Thermoanaerobaculales bacterium | reverse complement strand
GGGCCTGTAATTCCGGCAGCATTGAGAGTCGTGTCAATCGTTCCATCAAGGAGATCCGCCCAGTCATCGGCGATCTTGACGAGACCCGGGCCGGTGAGGTCGAGAAGCGGAACATAGATCTCCGGGAGAGGGTCTAGAAAAAGTGCCCGGCACACAAATCCATATTCGCCCCTTGGCCGGGAAATTCGATGTCTTGGAAGGTCTCATCCGCCGGAATCGCTCACGACAGCTGTACACTATTCCCATGGTTGACTACCGACTCCTGATTTTTGATATGGACGGCACCCTGGTGGATTCCTTCCAGGGCATCCTCCGGGCGCTCAACATGGCCCTGGCGGAACTCGACATGCCCCCGGTCGATCTGCTATGGGTACGAAAGCACGTGGGACGCGGCGCTGCCCGCCTGATTGCCTCTGCCTCCGGAGGGCGGGTGGAAGCTCAGGATCTCTTCAGCGCCTTTCGCCGGAGCTACGGTGAGGTCATCGTCGAGGAGAGCCGGCCCTTTCCCGGCGTCGAGGAAACTCTCGAGAAACTCGGAACAGATTTCGAGCTCGCCCTGGCCTCCAACAAGCCGGACTTCTGGATTCACGAGGTCCTTCGCGGACTGGGATGGGATCACCGATTTCAATCGGTGATGGGCCCCGAGAGTGCCGGGGCCCACAAGCCGAACCCGGCAATGATCGACCGGATCCTCGAAGAAACCGGCGCCAGACGAATTGAGTCCATCCTCATCGGCGACATGCCGGTGGATGCCGAAACCGGGAGCAACGCCGACATCGCGGTCCTGGGCGTCCTGACCGGCGCCGCGAGCGCGGAGGAATTGATCGATGCCGGTTGCATCGAGACCATCGGCGGGGTTCCGGATCTTCCCGCATGGCTGGAAAGAAGGAGCGGAGCAGGCTCATGAAAGTTGGTGTCATCTTCGGCGGTCCCTCCGCCGAACATTCGGTCAGCCTTGTGTCGGCGGCCGCGGTGATCCGCGGCCTGGAGAAAGCCGGTTACGAGGTCCTGCCGATGGCAGTTGACCGCAGGGGGAAATGGTGCGGGGAGTCTCAGTCGGGAGCGCTTCTTGATGAGATCGGCTCGACTCCGGCCGAAGCGCCTGATTTTTCGGGCCGGCTCCCGATCGATCAGCGTCTGCTCGACCATGAGGTCGAGATCGTCTTTCCCGTCCTCCACGGTCCCTGGGGCGAGGACGGGACGATCCAGGGTCTCCTGGAGGCTCTCGGCATCCCCTACGTCGGCTGCGGCATCGAGGCCTCGGCCCTCTGCATGGACAAGATCCGGAGTAAGGAGCTTGTTTCTTTTGCGGGGATTCAGACGGCGGCCTGGTTGAGCCTGGATCGAAGGAAATTCCCCTTCGTCAATCTCGAAAAAAGGGCGGCGGACCTCGGCTTTCCACTCTTCGTCAAACCGGCGCGGATGGGTTCTTCCGTCGGCATCTCACGGGTTGAAAAGCCTGAGGCTCTCCGGGAAGCGGTGGAGGAGGCCTTCCGCTGGGATAGGGAGGTCCTCGTAGAGCAGGCGCTCGAGGTTCGAGAGATCGAGGTCTCCATCCTCGGTGATGCACCGGCCCGGGCCTCCCTTCCGGGGGAGATTCGGCCGCGAGAGGGCTTTTATGATTTTGAGGGGAAATATCTCAACGACAGCAGTGAACTCCTGGCACCGGCCCCCCTTTCGGAAGAACAGACCAGCGAAATACGGGAATCGGCACTGAGGATTTACTCCATCCTCGGCTGCTCGGGTCTGGCCAGAGTCGATCTCTTCATTGAAAAGGGAAGCGGCAGAATCTTCTTCAACGAGGTCAACACCCTTCCCGGTTTCACCCCGATTTCCATGTATCCCAGACTCTGGGAGATCTCCGGTCTTCCCTTCCCCGATCTGCTCAATGAACTTCTTTCGCTCGGCCTCCGGAGACACCGAAAAAGCTCAACCCCCTGAGAGGGTCCTCGTGGGACGGGGGTCAGGAGAGCCCGGACCGGAATCTTCGTGGTGACTCGTGCTCTTGCCCAAGATACACTCTCAGGTAAGGATTGAAGGAGAATAGATACCCATCCCGAGTTCTTGAGAAAGTTTTTTCCAGAAAACATACTTCGACCTAATCTGAGCGGTTCTGGCGGATGAGATGTGCCGAATCCTTGAGGCTCTGGTGCTTGCAAGAAACGCAGGAATACTGGTGGTATGTCGAGGTCTTCTTGCGAGCGGCCAGAGTCGGAGAAGTTGGTGCAGATCGCCGCTGAGAATCACTCAGATTAGGTTAGAATGAGGAGGTACTACGCAATATCCAAGCACTCCCCAGATCCGGCACACCCCCTGGGACAGTGCGGGAATCCGGGTATCCCTTGACAGTGGACGTATGTCAGGTTGTGGAATAAGCTCCACCGGAGCACATCAAAAAATCGCAATACCTTGAACAGCCGAACAAGCTCGTGTACCTTTGAAACAAGATCGTCTGATTCCCGGAAGGGGGAAATCAGCGTGGCTGGTGGCAGGAGTTCCCCTTCGCGAAGAAAACCTGATCTGTCGTTACCGTTTTGTCAGCAACTCGCGCTCAGTAGCGGTCGCGGAAAGAGAGGGCCGGTGAGGTTTGGCCGTCTTTTCCTGATAATGGCGTTTATTCTATTGAGCGGGTTGGAATTCTTCCCGAAGCTTCGAAGGAGACGTGCAGTGAATATCTCGAGAATCTTCCGAAAGTCAATCATCACAACAGTCCTGGCCCTTGGGTCCTTTCTGATGGGAATGTCGGCCCTCCCGGCACATGCCCAATGTGGGGATGATCCTGGAAACGACGACCTGGCATCGGCGACGGCGCTTTCCGGTTGCGGAACGACCTCGGCGGCGGTCGACTGTATTGGGGATTACGACTATTACGGGCTCACAGCCCCCACGTCCGGCGCCTATGTTTTCGAGACGACCGGAACCACCGACACATTCATCGAACTCTATGATACGAACGGTTCGGTGATCGCGAATGATGACGACAGCGGGAGCGGCACCAACGGCAGGATCGAGTACACCCTCACCGAGGGTCAGAGGTACTACGTCTCGGTCCACGAGTACAACAACGACGCAACGGGCGACTACACGCTCGTGATCTCGGGTTGCTCCGCGTGTGGGGATGATCCTGGAAATGACACGATGGCGACCAGCACAGCCTTTGGCAGCTGTGGAACAAAGACGGCCGGAATCGACTGTGCGGATGACATCGACATCTACAACTTCCAGGTTCCAACCTCCGGAGACTACACCTTCTCGGCATCGGCCATCAACGGCACGATTGTCAGCGTCGGGACCGGCAGCAACTGGGTAAATTCGGGCGGAAGTTCGATCAGCCGGACCTATTCCGCGGGAACCACGGTCTACGTCAAGGTGGAGCCCGATACCGCCGGCCAGACTTTCGAGTACGACCTGACGATTTCCGGCTGTGATACCGCGTGCGGCAACGATCCCGGCAACAACACACTCGCCGATGCGACCCCCCTATCCGGCTGTGGAACGACATCAGCTGCGATCGACTGCGTCGGGGATCTCGACTACTACTGGCTCAACGCGCCGAACTCCGGCTCCTTCACCTTCGAGACCACCGGAAGTCTCGACACGGAACTCCGGCTCTACGACGCCAACGGCGATGCGATCGCCTCCGATGACGACAGCGGGACGGGAAGCAACGCCAGCATTAGCTACACCCTGGTCAGCGGTCAGAAATACTCTATCGCCGTCAACGAGTACGGCAACAACGCAACCGGCGACTACGCACTGGTGATTTCCGGCTGCTCGGGAGGTGGATGCGGCAACGATCCCGACAATGACACCCTGGCCGATGCGACCCCCCTATCCGGCTGTGGAACGACCTCAGCTGCGATCGACTGTGCCGGGGATCTCGACTACTACTGGCTCACCGCACCGAATTCGGGGGTCTTCACCTTCGAGACCACGGGATCAACCGACACCGAAATGCGGCTTTATGATGCCAACGGGGACGCGATCGCCTCCGACGACGACTCGGGTGACGGTTCCAACGCCCGGATTATCCACAACACCGTGGTCGCCGGACAGAAGTACTCCATCGCCGTCAATGAATTCGGCAACAACGACACCGGTGACTATGCACTGGTGATCTCCGGCTGTGACGGCGGCGGATGCGGTGACGACCCCGACAACGACACGATGGCGACCAGTACAGCCTTCGGCAGTTGTGGAACGAAGACTGCCGGAATCGACTGCGCGGATGACATCGACATCTACAACTTCCAGGTTCCGACCTCCGGTGAGTACACCTTCTCGGCATCGGCCATCAACGGTACGATCGTCAGTGTCGGGACCGGCAGCAACTGGGTGGATTCGGGAGGAAGTTCGATCAGCCGGACCTATTCCGCGGGAACCACCGTCTATGTCAAGGTGGAGCCCGATACCGCCGGTCAGACCTTCGAGTATGATTTGACGATTTCCGGCTGCACCGGCGGCGGCTGCGGCAACGATCCGGGCAACGACACCCTGGCCGATGCGACCCCCCTGTCCGGCTGTGGAACGACCTCAGCTGCGATCGACTGTGCCGGGGATCTCGACTACTACTGGCTCACCGCACCGAACTCCGGCTCCTTCACCTTCGAGACCACGGGTTCGATCGACACCGAGTTACGTCTCTATGATGCGAACGGGGACGCCATCGCCTCCGACGACGACTCGGGAACCGATCACAACGCCAGGATCGTCTACACGCTGACGGCGGGCGCCAAGTACTCGGTGGCGGTGAACGAGTATGGCAATGACGGGACGGGGGCCTACGACCTCGTCATCTCGGGGTGTTCCTCGGGTACCTGTGGCAACGACCCAGGCAACGACAACTACCAGGCCGCGACGAACCTGGGAAGTAGTTGTGGAACCACCAGTGCCGCGATCGATTGCGCCGGCGACATTGACTTCTACTCCTTCACGGCACCAAGCACGGGGAATTTCACCTTCGATGTTTCAGCGACACATTCCTACACCATCGCACTGTATGACAACACGCTCGGCCTGTTGGAAGGCCCGAATGGGAGTGCTCTGTCCCACTCCCTGTCGGCGAATGAGCAAATCTTGGTTCGGGTGTGGGAGGGGACCAGCAGTGCGACTTTCAACTACGATCTCACCATCTCCGGATGCACCGGAGGCGGATGCGGCAACGACCCCGGCAATGACACCCTGGCCGATGCGACCCCCCTGTCCGGCTGCGGAACGACGACCGCTGCAATCGACTGTGCCGGGGATCTCGACTACTACTGGCTGACCGCACCGAACTCCGGCTCCTTCACCTTCGCGACCACGGGCTCGACCGACACCGAGCTTCGGCTGTATGACTCAAACGGCGCCGAGATCGACTCCGACGACGACAGCGGCAACAACACCAACGCATGGATCAGCCACACCCTGGTCGGTGGTCAGACATACATCGTCGCCGTCAACGAATACAACAACGACGACACCGGAAGCTATGCCCTGGAGATCGCCGGGTGCGGTCAGCAGAGCTGCGGCAACGACCCCGGCAACGACTCCTTTGCCTCGGCCACCGCCGTCCAGGGATGCGGGACCACCTCGGCCGCCATCGACTGCGGCACCGATCAGGACTACTACCAGTTCAATCCCGCAGATAGCGGATCCTACACCTTCACCATTCAGGTCTCCTTCAACGCCCTGATCGAGTTGTACGACGCCAGCCACACCCTGCTCGGCCAGGACGCCTACCAGATCATCCATGACCTGCAGCCGTCCTCAGGGCCCTACTTCATCGCAGTCGTCTCGGCCCTCGACCTGACGGGGGACTACGATCTGACGATCAGCGGCTGCAACAGCGGGGGCGGCGGCTGCGCCGGCGACACCGACGGCGACACCAGCCAGGCCGCAACAACCCTGCCGGGCTGCGGCTCGACCTCGGCCGCCTTCGACTGCTCAGGCGACGTCGACTACTTCAAGCTCATTCCCACCACCTCAGGCGCCTACGCCTTCGAGACCACCGGATCGATGGACGCCCGGATCTGGTTGGAGGATGCCCAGGGCAACACCCTGGACTTCGACGACGATTCCGGACAGGGCGCCAACGCCCGAATCGAATGGAATCTCTCGAGCGGCATGCAGTACTTCATCCGCGTCGAGGAGTACAACAACGACGACACCGGCAGCTACGGCCTGACCGTGACCGGATGCAACGCCGCAAGCTGCGGGCAAGACGGCGAAGGCGACACCATCGGCACCGCCGTCAGCCTCTCGACCTGCGGCATCACCGACGCCGCCTTTGACTGCTCGGATGACGTCGACGTCTACCGATTCGAGGCGCCCCTGAGCGTCCCCTTCAACTTTGAAACGACCGGTGGTCTCGACACCTTCATCCAGTTGCTCGACGGCAACGGAAACCCGCTCGACAGCGATGACGACTCCGGGTCCGGCACGAACGCCTCGGTGTCCCGAAGCATGACCGCGGGAGAGTCCGTCTACCTCGAAGTCACCGAGACCGGCGGCAACCAGGGTGCCTATTCCATCGAGATCGACGGCTGCGACGCGACCGGTGAGCCGCCCAACCAGTACACCTACATCATCACCTCCGTCGCCAAGGTGGCCGGCTCCGCGGGTACCAACTGGGTCAGCGACCTGGCGATCCTCAACGTCGGGGACGGCACGGGCGATATCACCATCAGCCGGTGGGAGCGCGACCGTACCAACACCAACCCGCAACAGGTACATCGGACCCTGGGCGCGGGAGAGATGGAACGCAGCGCCGACGTGCTGGAGTCCCTCTTCGGCCTGCCCAACGGCGCGGCAGCACTCCACATTCTTTCCGATCAGCCCCTGATCATCGGGTCGAGGACCTACAACCAACTCGAAGGCAAGACCTACGGTCAGTTCATTCCGGGGGTGGCCTCCCACGAGGCGATTCCCGCGGGCGAGGACGTCATCCTCTCCGGACTGGCCGAGAACGACGCCTTCCGGACCAACCTCGGACTGGTCAATCCCGGCGATGCCGAGATCGAGGTGACCGGCGTCTTTTTCGACGCAAACTCCAACTCCCTGGGGAGCAAGAACTGGACCGTCCCGGCCCATGGTTACATCCAGCGCAACCGGGTGGTGCGGGAAGTGACCGGTCAAGCGATCACCGAGGTCTGGATGCGGTTGAGCACGAACTCCGGAGAATTCTTCTCCTTCCTGTCGATCGTCGACCAGCAGTCGGGAGACCCGGTCTATCGTCCGGGCATGACGGCGCCGACGGCATCGGGAGACGTACTGATCCCCGGTGTGGCGAAACTGGCGGGCGCCGCGGGCACCAACTGGGTGACCGACACGGTTTTCACCAACACCACCCAGGCCGACTCGTCGGTCAAGGTCTCCCTGTGGAAGCGCGACCAGAACAACTCCAGTCCGACGCAGCGATCCTTCCTGCTCAAGCCCGAGCGCATGGTCGAGCTGTCCGACGTGCTCCTGTCGCTCTTCGGAGAGACCGCGGGTGCAGCCACCCTTGACGTCACCGTTGGGGCGGGAATCCTGGCGGACGGCCGGACCTACAACCAGGTCAAACAGGGCACCTACGGTCAGTACATCCCGGGCCTCGGCGAGGGTCAGGCGGTGACCAACCACCGCAGGGGCTTCCTGGTGATGGCGGCGCAAAATGCCGCTTTCCGGGCCAACCTCGGGCTGGTCAATCCGTCGATGACGGCGGTCGACGTCGAAGTCCGCTTGTATGGCGCCTCGGGGACCCAGGTGGGCAGCTCCCGCACCTGGAACCTGGGCGGCCGGACGGTCAAGCAGATCGACCGGATCGTGCGGCAATTCACCAACCAGGACATGGACTCCGGCTGGATCGAGATCCGGGTCAAGGACTCGACTCCCGACGGACAGGTGCTGATCTTCAACTCGGTTGTCGATCAGGTCTCCGGGGATCCGATCTTCGAGACCGTCACGCTGGCGCCGTAATCCTGCGGCACTCACCACCCGCGGCGGGGCAGAAATGCTCCGCCGCCGGTCTTGGTTGCGCTCATCTAGCGGGAGAATGAATGTTTCTCGGGATTGGAGAAGAAAATGGTCTGGAGCCGGTTTGGGCGCGTGCTAAGCAGTTTGTTGATGGTGGTGCTGGTGGTAGGCATGGGAATCCCCACCACAGCCTGGGGTGAGGTCTGTCCTGAACTCGCGGGACGGTCGATGTTGAGTTCCACCAACATTCCCTGGTTGGAGGATGCGGTTTTCGACCGACGATATACCTTTGGCACCGATGCTTTCGGCCTCGCCGTCTGGGACCTGGTCGATCCGGACAATCCCGTCCATCTCGCCCACTGGGAGGCCCCGCAACGGGCCCAGGGGGTCGCCCTCGGACCCGGAGACCTGGTTCCTTGCCTACGGCTCGGTCATCGACAACCGGTCCGGGAACCCGGTGTACATTCCAGCTGCGAACTGAATTCCGGCCTGCAGACGCTCCACCTGATCAACCTTCCCCTTGATGGAAAAACGGCAGGAATTATTCTAGCTCTCCAGTTCTCGGATACTGCCCGCCCCTCGGAGTTCCGAAACAACCGCACCGATACCCGACCCCCGGCAGTAGCACTCTCAACCCTGGTGGTTCATGCCCGCTGATATTTCCGTTGACAATTCCGGGGTACTTCAGGCCGAAGATTTTCTATACACTCATGAACTTATGTTAGAATTTAAGGAGCTGGTTCCGGGCGGGTGCCGGGGTTCTTTTTAGAAGATTCAGCTTTGCTGGAGATCCGTCCGGTTTGTCATGGAGGCCAAAATGTTGAGAGTGAGAATCAGAATTCAGCACATACTCCGCTTCGGTAAGAACACGACTTCCCAAGTTCCTTCCCTGCGGATTTTCCTGATCGGGATACTGTTGATTACTCTCGCCGGCACGCTCAAAGCCCAGGGAGTCCCCTCCGGTTATCAGGAGTATCTTGTGCTCGGCCGCGCCCAGAATGTCTGGGATATGATGGACAAGGTGGTCACCGGCGAGGGAGCAGCCTCACAGCCGGACGGAATCAACTCCCTGGTGACCGCAACCGCCAACGCGGATTCGGAAGTGATCTATTACGACCAGTGGGAAGACGGTTTCGAAGCGGATCTCTTCAATCCGGTTCAAGCCTCCACCCTTGTGCTGGGAGACGGCGATCCCACCAACGGAGACGCCTGTGATTTCACCCTGAACCCGGCATGTACCAACGACAACCTGAATCGTGGCGACTACGTCAACCTGGCATCCAACGCCGGTCTGGGTGCGGGCTGTACGGTCCCGTCCGTGGATCCCACGACCTACACCGAGCTTTGTTCTTCCGTTCCGGTCAACCCCCGTTGTGCGACACCTGGAGCCTGTACCGATGCGGAAATCCGTTTCGACGGCGGCGATCTGATTCGGAGCACGGGAGGTCCGCTCTCAGTGGTCCACAGTCAGAACCCGATGAGTCAATACCTCGGGGGCTCGACCGAAATCCTTCCTCGTGAAGCCGTCGAGGACGCATTCGCCTATTCGATTCCCGTCGGAGAGGACATCTATTCCGCTGGCACGCTGACGGAACCCTTCAAGTACGTCGATCTCAACATCGTCGCCTATGAAGACGCGACCTCCGTATTGGTGACCAGTCCGGGCGCGGGCTCGGTATCCTTCGTGCTGAATCGGGGCGAACACTGGACATCCCTGGGCTCGATCGACGACGGGGCGCCGGATCCGAGCCGAACCATCACGGTCAACGCAGGAACCAAGATCTCAACCTCGGGACCGATCTCCGGCTTCCTCTTTACGGGCGCCAGCGGCACCTTCGCGACACGGCATTTTGCGTTGATCCCCGACGTTCTCCACTCCACTGACTACATTACAACGGCCGACGGCGACGACTCCACCGTCATTGCCGGATCCGATCCCGATCGGCCGGCCGCAATCTACATCTTCAACCCTCACATCGGCTTCTCAATCGATGTCAATGTCACCGACAGCTCGGGAACAACGACGATCACCGTGCCGGCGAATTCGACGACAGCCCAAACGATCCCGGACTTCTCCACCGTCCGCATGACGTCGACCGACACCTTCTGGGGGATTACAGCCTATGACTATTCAACCCCGGCCAGCGACTGGGGCCACTCCTGGCTTGCAAGCCGTTATCTGACGACCAACTACACCGTGTCCTATGCGCCGGGCAACTATATCGTGCCGCCCGACGCCAATTACAACGCGGTGTACATCGCTCCGACTCAGGACAATACCAGGATCCTGGTCGACTTCGACAATGACGATCTCTTCGACGAGGTCGATCTCGATGGCGACGGCGTGGCGGACGCGGGCGCCGCCGACCCGTCCTGCGACCCGGCGACCCCCAACTGCCTCTATACCTACAATGTCCTCTCCTCCATGCCGGTCTTCGACCCCTCGGATTTTGATAATACGGGCACGCGGATTCTGACCAACAAACCGGTTGCCGTCGCGTGGGGGCAGGAGACCGATGTGACGGATGGGACGGAGCCTGCCCACGATACGGGATACACGGTCTATCCGGCGCTCTTCGTCGATCCGGTTCTCGAGATTGCCAAGACTGCCGACCCCATCCATGTGCCGATTGCCGGTGGAACCGTCAGCTACACCCTCACGATAGACTCGGGCGATTTTTCGGGCTCGGCGCCCCTGACGGGCCTCCAGGTCTACGACCTCCTGCCTCCCGGCATCACGGGCTCGGATTACGTCACGGGCAGCACCGTCATCACCTATCCGGACCTCACACAGGACACCACCGATCCCACGACGACGGAAGACCCACCGGGTTCGGGTCGCTGGCGCCTCGACTGGACTCTCAGTCCGAACACCCTCGCCGCCAACCGCCGACTGACGATCAGCTACCAGGTGGCCATTCCCTCGGCCCCGGGATCGACACCCCGCTCCCTTCGAAACGAGGGGCGGGCGCTTGCCGTCCTCGGCGGGAGTAAATTTGAGCCCTTCGATACGGCAACGGTTTCCCAGTCGGATATCACCGTCGACAAGTCGGTCGATCTCACGACGGCCCAGATCGGAGACGTGCTCCACTACACGATCAACGTCAATAACAATGGTCTCGCCGCTGAGACCAACGTCCTGATCACCGATGCGATACCGGCCGATACGAGTTTCTGTGATTCCACGACATTGCCTGCCGGAATCTGCAGCAACCCCTCCGGCGGCGGCAGTTTTGACGCCTCCCAGAATGCCGTCGTCTGGTCGGCGGCCAGTCTTGCCGTGGGCGGACCCTATACCTACAGCTTTGACGTTATCGTCAACACCGGGGTCGCGGATGGGACACTGATTAAGAACTCGGCCTCATACGAGAGCACCCAGACACCCTACTTCACCAGCAACAGCACATCGACCGAGATCCTGAGCCCCGAACTGAACGCCGTCAAGAGCGGACCCGCCGGACCGCTCCATCCCAATGAACTCGCGACTTTTGAGATCCTTGTATCAAACACCAGCGCCGTTCCCGCGTCCGGAATCCTGATCACCGACCCCCTTCAGGCGAACACCAGCTACCTCCTCAACTCGATGGAATGGAGACGGAATACCGGAACGTGGACTTCCCTGACGGATGCCGGCGGAGACGACGAGGGTGCATTGAACACCTCGACGACTCCGGATCAGCTGGAATTGCGCATCGCCAGCCTTCCCGCGGGAGAAGATATCAGCTTCCGTTTTGAAGTCCGGGTCGATTCCGGAACGAGCGGCCTCTATGCATCCAACCAGGCGACTGTTCAATCGGATCAGACCGCTCTGATCAATACCAACCTTGTCCAGATTCCCATCGTCGGCGACGCCGATGTCACCGGTCATCTCTTCGTGGACAGCAACGGGAACGGTACCCAGGATGCGGGCGAAGCGGATCTTGCGGGTGTGGACGTTTCCATCACCGACGTCGCGGGCAATTCTCAGACGGTCACGACCGACGCCTCGGGGAATTACCTGGTGACGGTGGAGGCGGGCTCGACCACCCTGGATGTCGATGAGTCCGACCCGGATTTTCCGCCCGGCGCCACCCTGACGACCGGCAACGATCCTCAGACCGTCACGGCGGTTTCAGGTGGAAGTACTGCGGCGGGAGACGTGGGCTATCAGCCTCCGAGTTTCCTGATGACGAAACAATCCGACGCCGTCGCCCACGAGGTGATTCCGGGTCAGATCGTCCACTACACGATCTCCGCGACCAACCGGAGCAGCCTGACGGAGACGAACGTGACCGTCGACGATCCCGCGCCCGCCGGAATGAACATCGTTTCCGGCTCCACAACTGTGAGCTATTCCCAGCCGGTCTTCCGGGTCACCGAATACTACGTGGCAAACACGGATTTCTCCGGGAATACCTACGATCTCAGTCTCGACCAGAATCTCGAGTCGAACTACTTCGTCATGGTCCAGGGCTCGGACGGAGACGGCTCCGGTGCAAATAACCGGGGACCTGACGAAGACTACGTCGCGCTGACGGCCGACCCCTTCGGGACCGGGGAACTGAATGCCTCGGCAGCGGCCGACCAGATCCGGCTGACCCGTCACAACAGTGTCGACGGCTGGCAGGGTGTCGTCACGGTGGTGGAGTGCCTGCGTCAGTGCTCCACGGAGGGTTTCGTCCTGCGGGACGCGCGGAGACTTGAGCATACAGGCGCCTCGACTTCGGGCGCTGAGACCTCGACGAATCCCTGGACGGATCTCAACCAGATCATGCTGTTCGGCGGATTCAACGGCGCCGGCTGCGACACCCCTGAGACCAACAACGCCGCAACGAAGGTCTGTCAGGCCCGGATTTTCCCATCCGGAACCGACCAGATCAACTGGACCCGGGATGGCGGCGGCACGACCTTGAGCGATGCCACGAGCACCGTCCTGGTGCTCGAATGGGGGAGCGCGTGGAGCCTCCAGCGCGTCAATATCACCGGAAATAACGGCGGCAACGGCGCGGATGATCCCGGGGAGTACAACACCGCCTCGATCAGCCCGGTGACCCGGGCTCACACCTGGGTCTGGGGGACGGGCCATACCAACGACAACGGGATCGGAGACGCGGGAGAAGCCGTCCTGCTGACCCTTGGCGACGGAGTCGCCATCAATGCCGTCGAGAATTCCCTGGCCGCCGGCATCGAATACTCCGGTAACGCGGTGGATTTCGAGGTCTATGCCCTGAGCCACAACGATCTTTCCACCGATTATATTTTCAAGGCGGATGCCGACAGCGCCAATTTGATCGTCGATGTTCCGACAGCCTCTCCACAAAGTCGGCGCATGGCCTTCGTGACCAACGGCTGCAATGGAACCGGCACGGCCTATCCTCGACCCTTCTTCTCGGCACGCTACCTCAACGACACGACGATTCGCCTTGAAAGGCGACGTTCCGGCCAGGATTTCCCCGCCTGGGTTCAGGGTCTCGACTTTTCCGGCATCAAGACATCAACGAGCTTCACGGGTGGGGATCCGTCGGCCCTGCTGACGGCCGCCGATCACGTCGACCTCGGCCCCGGCGACAGTCTGACCATCACCTACGACCTCGAGGTTGACCCGAATATTTCCTCAGGCATCAGCACGATCACCAACACGGCCACGCTCAACTCAGATTCCAGCGGACCCTACACGGCCTCCAACACCGACCAGCTCCGGCGCCCGGCCGTCACGGTGGAACCCAACAACGCGAACTTCGTCGTCTACGACGCCGCCAACCCCCAGACCAGGACATACAGCCACGGCATCACCAATAACGGCGATCTCACGGACAGCTTCGATCTCAGCGCCATGTCCATGCAGGGCGCTGCAAATCCAGGCGCCGGCTGGATGGTCGAGCTGATCGACCCTGCCACGGGGGCAGTGATTGCGACCGATACCGATTTTACCGACGGGACCTGGGACGGGGGTACGAACGTCAATACCGGCTCTCTCGCCTCCGGCGAGACCGCCAACTACGAGATCCGTGTCACCGTACCGGCGGGAACGCCCGTCGATACGGCCGAGTCGACCACCCTGACGGCGACATCGAGCGCCTTCGGCTCCGTCTCGGCATTTGCCACCGATGACACGGTGGTTGCCGACCAGTCCGGCGACGTCGTCCTTCTTCCGGACCAGAGCGGCGTGGTCTCTGCGGGCGGAGATGTGGTCTATCCGCACTGGATTTTCAACAACACCGGCGCCACCGATATCTTCGATCTCAACCTCGACCCGACCGAGGCCGGATGGTCGGCGAAGGTCTACAACGACTCCAACGGCGACGGTGTCTACACCCCGGGTATCGATGTTGAAATCTCCAACTCGGCGAGTCTGGCGGACGGGGATTACCAGTTGGTTTTTGTGGTCGTGTCAGCGCCCGCAGGCGCCTCCCCCGGCGACACGGATGTCACCCATTTCACGGCCGTTTCCCGAAATGACACCAGCCTTTTCGACGGGGTTTCCGATACAACGACCGTGGATCCGGCATCTACACATGATCTCAGCGGTGGAGGCACCGTGCTTGTCAGCGCCGGCGACGACTGCAGCGTCGGGGCCGGCTGTCCCAGTTTCCCGGGTACCCTGAAGAGCCTCGAGGGTGCAGCGGACCGCTTCGATTTTTCCATCACGGCCTCCGCATTCTTTGGTCTCGACGGTCTCAATCATCCAACCCAGCTCTGGATCGACACCGACGGCGACGACATCGTCGACACCCAGATCGCCGAGGACAGCGACGGCGACGGCGTCTGGGACAGCATCAGCCCGGGTTACGACACCAATGGCGACGGAGACCCGGACGTGGGCGTCGGTGCGGGAGGAAGTCTTGCCTATGAGCTGCGACGGCCGGTCGACGCGGCTGCTCAAGCCTCCAGGGATCCCGTGACCCTGACGACAACCTCGCAGGCAACGGGCGAGAAAGACAGCGTGACGGCCACCAATCTACTGCATGCGCCGACCTGGGCCATGCTCAACGATTTTTATGCAGCCTTTTCCGGGTCAAAGATCGTTCTCCACTGGCGGACCGGCCAGGAAATCGCGAACCGTGGTTTCCAGATCCGGCGCCGACAAGCAGGCTCGAGAATTTTTTCGCCATCGAGCGGCCTTCTGCCCGCCCGCGGGGACAGCCCCATGGGAGCGGAATATCGATGGGTCGATTCGGACGCAGTCCCGGGCACCAGCGTCAGCTACGTCCTCAGCGCAGTCGATCAGAAGGGAGCGAGCAGGATCCTCGGAATCATCGAGGCTCAGCTTGATCGCGAGCACCTCCCCGTCGATTTCGAGGCGCCTCCGGCCGGCGGATACGAGCGCAGGGACGGCCGACCCGCACTGCCCCGCAGCCCGACGCCGGATCAGGAAGCTCCGGCGCCCCGAAGTCCGGAGGAGGCGGTGACCCGAGTGAGGATCCGAACTTCTCATGAAGGCCTGACCTTCCTTCCAGCCGACTCGATCGCCACGGCCATGGGACAGTCTGAGGGTACGATTCTAAACTGGATCGCGACCGGACAACTTGTCCTCCACCACAACGATCTTGAAAACGTCGAAACCTGCGCCCGCGAAAACCTGGGGCCCGGGGCGATCTTCGTGGACGGATTCGAAAACGGGACTTTCTGCGCCTGGGATTTCCCCGGCGCCCCCTTGAATGTGGATTCGATCGCATGGATGTCCTCTCCGGCCGGCGACGGCATCTACTTCTACGCCGAGGCGATCGACAGCATCTATACCGACGAGAATGTCTACTCTCTTGAGTTCGGAGCGGCGAAGGAGATGGCTTTTCGGGAATCCGAAAACGAGCCGCCTGAAGAACACGGAAACTTCTTCGAGACCCGTCATTTCGAAGAGGAGGGTCCCTATCCCCTGACCTCGGTGATGACGGACCCGGACGGTGACTTCTGGTTCTGGGATTATGTCTTCGTCAATGATGAATATGGGATCGATAAAAACACAATCTCAGTCGATTTCCAGAGCCCCGGGAGAAGCTCAGGACAGTACCAGGCCTCGATCAGCCTCCAGTTCCAGGCGGAAAGTACCGACAAGGATATTCCGATGGAACATCAGGTCGAGATCCGTATCAACGGCGTCACCGTCGGCGCAGGCGAATGGGACGGCAGCACCGCCTACACCCTCGCAGTGCACTTCGACCAGGCGCTGCTGAACGACGGGACCAACACCCTGGAGATCGTCGCTCCGGCAAACAGCGGAATCGCTTCGGAGATCTTCTACCTCGACTCATTCGACCTCAGCTATCGCCGGGATTACCGCGCGGATCAGGACCGTATTGTCGCCCGCTCGGAAGGGAGAAAAACCCTCAAGGTCGGGGGCTTTACCCGTGACGACATTGATATCTTCGACATCAGCGACCCGAGAAATCCGGTCCGGATCGAGCCCGCGGAGACCCATACCACCTCCGACGGCATCGAGATGGTCTTCTCGGCAAAGGGCGGAAGTCTCTTCCTGATGCAGGCACTGGATGCGGCGGAAGCCCCAGGCCTTGAAGCCGATCTGCCATCCTCCCTGCATTCTGAGTCAAATGCGGCGGATTACGTGGTCATCGCCGGTCGAGGCCTGGAAGAAGCCGCTCAGGAACTTGCGGCCTACCGAGCGGGAACCGGTTTCCGACCGATGGTCGTTCGGCTCCAGGATATCTACGACGAGTTTTCGCAGGGAATCGTCGACCCCATGGCCATCAGGGCATTTCTCAGCTTTGCAGCCGAAAAATGGCGGATTCCGCCCTCCTACGTCGTACTGGCGGGAGACAGTTCCTTCGATTTCAAGGATCGCCTGGGTTATGGTGGAAACATCCTGCCCTCGCCGATGGTCAGTACCCCTGAGGGCCTCTTCCCTTCGGATAATCGTCTCGCCGATTTCGTCGGGGCGGACGGCGTGCCCGATGTGGCCATCGGCAGAATTCCCGCCAGAACTGCGGAGCAGCTGAGTCTCTACGTTGAAAAGCTTCGAGACTTTGAAAACTCTACCGAGGCCTGGACCCGTCACAGCCTCTGGGTTGCAGATGCGGCAGACGCCGGGGGTGAGTTTGCTCAAAACTCCGAGGAGCTGATCACGCTGGCTCCGGAGGAGATCCTCAACCAGCGCATCTATGTTGATGTACTGGGGCAGGACGAGGCCAGGACGACCCTGCTTGATGGGCTTTCCGAAGGCGTCGAACTCATCCACTTCCTCGGACATTCAAACCTCCAGCAGATGGGGAACAACTCCGGCCTGCTGAGATCTGAGGATGTTTCAAGCCTGAACAACAGCGATCGCCAGCCGGTCCTACTCGCGATGACCTGTGCGATGGGTCGCTTCGATCGCATCTACTTCGACACGATCGGAGAGTCTCTCCTGCTTGATGACGGAGGCGGTATTACCGCCCTCTGGGCGCCGAGCGGGCTTTCATTCAACGTCGACGGCGTTCAGCTTTCCCGGGAGCTGACTCCATCCATCCTCGCAGGAACCCGACTCGGGGAAGCGATCCGAAGAAGCCTCGGCGACTACCTGGGTCGTGCGGACAAAGCTCTCCCGGATGTCCCCTATCTCTATACCCTTCTCGGCGATCCGGCGATCAGGATGCACCCTTGAGCTTCTGCTCAGGCCTTTCCCCCGGTCAATGGTCGGCCGCCTTTCAGAGGAAGACGGTCGACCGTCGAATTCCGATCTCCGGCGTTCTTGAACTGACGAGTCGCTGCAATCTCGACTGCCGACACTGCTATCTCGGACCCCGAGAGAACCGGCAAACGCGGCGCTTGGAGGAGATGTCGACGGAAAGGGTTTTCGAGATCATCGATCAGATCTGCGAGGCGGGCTGCCTCTATCTGCTGATCACCGGAGGAGATCCGATGATCCGGAAGGATTTCCCGGACATCTATCGTTACGCGAAGAAAAACGGGCTGATCCTGACGATCTTCTGCGATGGGCTCCTCATCGACGACAGGATCGTCGAGCTGTTCCAAGAATCACCACCCTTCAGGGTCGACATCAGCATTTACGGGGCGACGGCGGAGACTTATGAGACGATCACTCGGGTTCCGGGGTCCTTCCGGAGCTTCCTGGAAGGAGTGACAAGACTGTCTGAAGCCGGAATCCCCTTCAGTATGAAGACAGTTCTGATGACCCTGAACAAACATGAGGTCGGCGCCATGCGCGATCTTGCTGATCAGCTGGGCGCACAGGGCTTTCGGATGGACTCGGCCATTCTTCCCTGTTTTCCCGGAGGCAGCCGGGATCCGCTGATGCTCAGGGTGGACCCGGAGGAAGCCGTCGAAGTTGAGATGGCTGATCCGCGGGCACTGGCACAGTGGATCGATTATTGCGACAGACAGGGAGTTTTCCCGGCGGATAAGCGCCTCTACCAATGCGGCGCCGGAGTGACCGAATTCTTTATTGACCCTTTCGGAAATGCGTCTCCCTGCCTGCTGACGACCAATTACAGCTATCCGATCACAGAATCTCGAAATTTCCAGGCTCTCTGGAACTGGGAGCTTCGGCAGATCACCAGGCTTGAAGCCCATCAGGAGAACCTCTGTAACTCATGCGAAATGAGAACGGCCTGCACCGGCTGCCCGGCATTCAACCTCCAGGAGGAGGGCTCGGAAGAGAGGGCGCCGGAGTACCTCTGCAAAACCACCCGACACCGCTGGAATGCGATTCAGCGCGAGAAACAAAGGACCCGGGCGGACCAACTTCCGCTTCGGCAAAAACGTACAGGATGACAAGATGAAGAAAAACCAGACCGAAAACTCGACACAAGAGATCGCGAAGACCAGTAAAACGCCCTACCGTAAACCGACGCTCCTGGTGGTTCCTCTGGTCGCCGAGGAGGTTCTTGGCGTCGGATGTAAAACCTCCTCTGCAGCGGGCCCGGGTTCCAAGGTCAGCTGCTTGTCGACCTCCTGTTTTGCCAACGGCTCATAAGGCGAAGCGGAAGGCAGGAATGGAACACAAGAACACACCCTTCCAGAGAAATCCCGAGCTGGCGGCCCGGATGATCGGGGACGAACTCATCCTCGTTCCAATCAAAGGTCAGCTTGCCCAGCTCCAGCAGATTTACGTCCTCAACGAGGTCGGCGCTTTCATCTGGGAACATCTCGACGAGATGAAAGATCCGGCGGGCCTGAGCGATCAACTCGCCACCGTTTTTGAGGTGGATCCCGAGGAGGCGGAAGCGGATCTCGAGGGCTATCTCCGCGAATTGAGCGCTCAGGGCCTCCTGCTTCCCGTCGAGATGAAAGCACCTTGAACCACGCCTTTGATCTCAAGATTGCCGGTCTTCGCCTTTCGGTCGATTGTCCCCCAAACACCCGGATCGTCCACTACAATCCCCTGTATCGGGACTTCATCGACTCCGCCGCGGCATCCGATCTCGAAATTCGCGTTGAGATCAGCCTTGAGTCCGAGCCCGAGTATCGCGGCTTGCCGCTTCTCTTCGACACCGGGGAGACATGGAAAGCCTATCGAATCGGTGAGGATATTCTCCTCAGACTCCCCAACCCGGCAGAAGCGGGCTATTTCTGGACCTTCCGGCTGAAGGGAGACTTCTCCGCAGCGACCGTGTACTGCAGTCCGTTGATGATCGAGGATGGGGTCGAGGGCCCGGTCGGTATCATCAACCCCGTCCACTACCCCCTGGACCAGCTCCTGGCCATGTTTCATTTTTCCATCCATCGCGGGCTGATCGTCCACGCAGCGGGGATCGCCCGGAAAGAGGCCGGGATTTTCTGCGCAGGGCGCTCCGGCGCCGGCAAGACCACCCTGATGCGACAATGGCGTGACGCGCCCGGCATCCGCGGCCTCAGCGACGACCGGATCATCGTCCGCGAAATCGAAGGCGTTTTCCGGCTCTTCGGGACTCCCTGGGCCGGCGATGGGAAGATCGCCGCTCCGGACGAGGTCGGCCTCAGGGCGATGGCCTTCATCCACCATAGCGAGGAGAATCGGCTTGAGCCGATTGCACCAGGCCTCGCTTTACAGCAGCTCCTGCCGACATCCTCGATCCTGTGGTTCCACCGGGGAGCGCTCGAGAGAAGTCTCGCGCTGGCTCATGATCTCGTCGAAAAGATCCCCTGTTTCAACATCCACTGCAAACCCGACCCTTCCGCGATCGAACTCATCGATCAGCTCCTCGACTGAAGGCCGGGCGCCGAAGACAAGGGGCGGCGCAGAAAGCCGGCGCCGGCAGACCGATTCGCGAGAACAGGCCCGCAGAGGAGCGTCCACCACCGGCGCCCAAAATCCTCGCCCCACCCGATTCTGCTAAGCTGATCTCCATGCCGCCTGCGCCGCATTCCATCGCCGGGGGTCTCAAGCAGGGAGAAGTCCTCCCGATCCTGGGCATTCTCCTGCTTTTCGGCTTCCCCCTCTTCACCGGGCTCGGAGCGCCGGACATGGGCAACGATGAGTCGATCTATTCCTTTGCCGTCCAGGGCATGGTGGAGGGGGGAAGTTGGCTGACACCCGCGGCCATCTACCAGCCGGAGAATCCTCCCCCCTTCGTCGAGAAACCCCCGCTGAAAATGTGGATTACAGCAGCCGGAATCTCCTCGGGCCTGCTGCCGAATAACCACTTCGGTCTTCGCTTCTCAGATGCCCTCTTCGGGCTCTTCTGCCTCCTCTACATCTATGGTCTCGGGAAGAATCTCCGGGGGCCTCCCGCGGGCTTGATCTCAGCCCTGCTGTTTTTTACGCTCAGGGAACCGGTCTTTATCCATGGTTTCCGCTCGAATAATATGGACTCCCTCCTGATGCTCGCCTACGCCGCGGGTGTCTATCATTTTCTTCGCTGGACCCGGATGGAGAGCACTCGGGGCCGGGCTTTCCACATCTTTGCCCTGGCCCTCTTCTTCACCGCAGGATTCATGTCTAAGTTCGTCGCCGCGCTCTTTCTGCCGATGCTGCTCGCGATCGCACTAATCCTCACACCGGCCTGGCGAGAGATCCTGTGGAGGGATCGATGGTGGTGGATCTCCGCCGCGGTCTTCAGCATCGCCCTCATTGCCCCCTGGTTCGTCTATCAGCATCTTCGGATGGGGGAGGCATTCTGGGAGATCATCCTCGGGGACCAGGTCCTGCGCCGCGTCGCACATTCCCTCGATCCCACCCATCTCAGGCCCTGGTTCGCCTACTTCCTCGATCTCGGCCGGAGTTTTCTCCGATCCGGGGCAATCCTTCTCATCGCACCAGGGACCTTATTCTTCGCCCTCCGTTCCTGGAAGGAGAAATGGCCCGAAGGCCGCCTGATTCTCCTCTGGGCGACTCTACCTCTTCTCCTGATGTCCTGCTTTAGTGCGAAACTCAGCCACTATGTCTACCCCTATCTCATTCCCTTTGTCCTCATGGGCGGCGTATTTCTTCCCGAAATTGCCGGTCTCAAGAACATCAGGCTCAGATGGCTTCTCGTCGGCTCGGGCCTGGTGACGGCAACCCTCGTCCTCCTGCGGGGCCCCGGTTATCTGGATCATGTTCAGACCTTCTCCGGAGGCCTGATCGGGCCGGTCCTGGCTGTGGCGGCCGCCGGGAGCGTCGCCCTCCTCCGACCGAGGATCGAAGTTCTTCTCATGCTCGTCATGCTCGGCGGCCCGATCATCAGCTGGGGAACGCACATGGAGCGAATCCTGGGAAAACCCTACCGGCCCCTGGGCGCGCTACATGACTGTCTGCTGAGCAAGGGCGCCCCGGACTCCCATCGACTCGCCGATATCCTCAAGCCCGAGGGCGTGACGCTGCTTCACAGCTGGGCCTTCTACGGGAATCTTCCTCTCGCGGGCCGGAATTCCCTGCCAGCGATTCAGCGGCTCCTCGCTTCACCCTCGGCACGACCCATCTGGATGTCCCCGGAAGACTTTGAGAGGCTCCGAAGCCGGGCTGGAATTCCTGAAGCCTGTCGGGTTCTCAGGGTCGCCCACATCGGCTTTGACCACCACTCGCCCGCCATCCTGATCCTCCCGGCTTGCGACGCCGACTGCGGAGAGGCTCTCCTCCGCCGCGGCGCCGCCTCGATTCCGGGTTCCCCGGACTCTGAAAACTCCGAAATCTCAGGGGCCTCGGCAACGCCGAGTCCGGAGCGGCCGACCAAAAATGCTACCGGAGCCGGGGGTCTGAGACCCGAAACGCGAAGCTGACCGACAGGATCCGCTCGCGGCATCTTCGGAACATCCCACGATCGCCCCAGTCTCGGCCACCGCCTCCCAACTCCGGTTCGGGAACCGAGACAGCGACCACTCCCCACGCATTCCGCTTAAAGAACCACGGCCGCCCCGGCTCCGGCATCGGTTTGCTGTTCCCGCTCCGGTTCCGGCGTCGCTTCCTATTCCGGTCTCGGTTCCGGATCATTCTCCCTTTAGCCCCGGCTCTGGATTCCCGCCCAACTCATGACCTGGTTTCTTCCGGATCGTTTCGCCTCGAGCAGCGCCTCGTCAGCCTTCCACACTGCTTCCATCGGATCCGCCCCTTCATCAAGATCGCCGGCGCACGCGACGCCGAAAGAGGCCGTATAGTGAATCTCCTGCTCATTCCCGACCTCAAGACTCCTCAGCTCCAGGGTCCGGCGAATCCTCTCCGCCACGGCGACCGCCTCCGGAGAGGTGGCTTCGGGAAGAAGGACAATAAACTCCTCACCTCCATAGCGAGCGGCCACATCCATCACCCGGAGTGTTCCACTGAGGATCGCGGCGAGATCCACGAGAACCAGATCCCCCGCCTGGTGTCCGAAGGTGTCGTTGATTCCCTTGAACCAATCGAGATCAAGGAGAATGAGAGCAAAGCCCCCGCGACTCGCGACCGTCCGAAGCGCCCGCTCGAAGAATCGACGTATCGCAAGACCGGTCAGCGGATCGGTATTGGCGAGGAGGTAGAGCCTCGCGTTACTCAAAGCCGCAGCCGCCTGACGACAGATGGTTTCGAGGAGCACCATGCTGGGGCGTTCCGGGCTGTCCGCAGCGGGAAAATCGAGGCGAATCCTCGCCGTCGCCGTGTCTCCAACCTTGAGATCCCTCGTAAAAATCGAGGAACCGTCGGACTCGAAGAACAGACCTTCAGGACGACTCTCGGTTTCTTCGATCAGGAGAGGATCCGCCTCACCTCGCTGGCCTTCGGAATCCGAAATAAAAACCTGTGGTTCCGGTCGATCCGATTCCCGAACGAGAATGAGCAGCTGCTCGAATTCACGAACACCCTTCAAAATGAAATGCAGGCGACGTACCACATCGCCCATTTCCAGAGATCCCGACAGGGTCGAGCCTGCCTGGTGCAGGAGCCGCAGATCCCTGAGCCTCCGATCGATCCGGCGCCGATCCCGCCAGGAACGCCAGCCAAGTATCGAGGCCGCCAGATAAAGCCAGGCCAGAAGCATGAAGGCGCCCATTCCCACCTGCACTCGGATGACCGCAAACAGCAGAGAGGCCGGCAGGGCCACAAACTCCACCAGGGCTGGAAGCGGAATCTCAGTCTTGAGGCGATACAGCAGATCTTCTCCCGAGAGTGATGCAAGCAGAAGGCTGAACAGATTCTGCAGGATATAGACGCCGACGGTCAGTAGAATCGAAGCCCCAAAGGTCCCGAGATCCACCCTGTTCACCGGTTCGCGCAGGCTGAAAACCCTGAGAGCCAGAGCCGTGGAGAGGTAGTAACTCAGCGACGCGCTTCCTGCGCCGAAAATGGCCCGGGCAGACCTCTCCGACCAGGAACCCCGGGGATAGTAATCCTCCCACGGAACAAAATCCCGCGTCGGCGCCCAGATCAGGATGATGGAACCGACAATCATTGCGCCGGCCGAGGCGCCCCCGAGCAGGCCGGCTGCCAGAAGAAAGCCGACTCCAAGCGACAGATTTGCATGGGAGATGCTGACTGGAAAATACTGAACCAACAGGGCCATCAGACCCAGAAATATGAGAGTCCCGGGATAGGGCAACGATGTCGGCAAGGGAAAAATCAGATAGAGCGCGAAGAGCAGGCAGGGAATTCCAATGAGGAGTTGGGCCCGGATGAGAGGTGTCCAGAGAGCTCTTTCCTCAGGCTGAAGAAGACCGGAGTTGGAGGAGAAACCGGAGAGGGTCAGTTCTCCGATCCGGCGGCCCTGATCATCGGAGACCTGAATCGTTGGGTCCGAGCCCAGCCCGGACTCTTCCGAATGCTTGACCACCTTCGAAAACCTCATCCGATGATCCGCCGATATCTGAAGATGATCGATTCCACATGCCAAGCCTATCACTTCCGGAGCTTCCTCGGCAGTCCTCGTAGAGTCTCGGCTACAATGGTGAGGTGATGACGGAGCGCATCGGCCGATATGAGATCATCAAAACCCTGGGCAAGGGGGCCATGGGGGTGGTGTACCTGGCTCGGGACCCCGTCATCGACCGCCTGGTTGCACTGAAGACGCTCCGCCTCGACGTAGATACGGCATTCGAAGAGGAATTTCGGGAACGTTTCCTCAGGGAAGCCCGGGCCGCAGGCCGTCTCAACCACAGAGGTATTGTGACGGTTTACGATGTCGGCGAGGACCCAGAGACCGGGTTGATCTACATTGCCATGGAGTACATCGAGGGCCAGGACCTCAAGAAGAGGATGGAACTTGATCCACCACTCCGCCTTGATGAGATCGCCCGGATCGTCGCTGAAGTCGCCGAAGCCCTGGACTATGCACATTCCATGGGTGTGATCCACCGTGACATCAAGCCGGCAAATATCCTGCTGACGGCAAATGGAACTCCCAAAGTGATGGATTTCGGGGTAGCCCGCATGGACTCCTCCAATCTTACGGTTGAGGGTCAGTTCATCGGAACGCCGAATTTCATGTCTCCGGAACAGATACTTGGAAAAACGGTTGATAATCGTTCGGATATTTTTTCCCTCGGTGTCCTCCTCTTCAAGCTCCTGACGGGCAGTTTGCCCTTCGCGGGAAACACGATGCATGAGGTCACCATGAAGATCGTGCAGGAGGATCCGCCCCTGCCCACGAGCCTTCGCCGGGGATTACCAACAGCCTTCAACCCCATCCTGCTGAAATGCCTCCAGAAGAAACCCGAAGATCGATTTCAGCGCGCCTCGGAATTCTCTCAACTCCTCGCTGCGCTCGCACGGGCGCTCGTTTCACGAGAGGAGGATGATCCCGGCCGGACCGGAGTTGTGCAGGCCGATTTCTCCACACAGGTCGAGGGTCCGGCAGACTCCACGCGCATCAAGACATCCTCTCCGCGTACCGGGCCCATTCCTGTGCAGAAAAAAGAAAGGCCTTCCTGGAGAAAGAGGCTGAAGGCTCTGCCCCTGCCGGAGTTTTTCAGCTGGGAAGTCAGCAATAGATGGGCCTTGATAATTCTGCTTTCATGGATTGTCCTGCTTGTTATTCCAACGACCGCCCTCTGGTCCATTCGAGATACCGGTCCATGGCATGCCCCATCCAGCACCTCCATTCGGGCCCGCCATCGGGCCGTCGCCGCCTGCTTTGAAGCCCGAAGACAATTAAGGGAGGGAAACACGCTGGGCGCCGAGAGTGCCGCACTCAAAGCTCTGCACCAGGCGCCGGGTTCGGACGGGATCCGTGCGCTGGTCAGGCTGATTCATCAGCGGATGGCTGAGGAAAGTCAGAGCAAGGAGATCCATCTTCGGGCGGCTGCCCTGAGCAGCGAGGGACAGAGCCTCTACCGAGAGGGCCGATACGACGAAGCCATGAGGCGCCTGGAAGCTTCTCTCGAGCTGCTCCCCGATAATGAGCTTGCACGGAATTATCTTGAACTGGCCAGAGAACGCACGGCTCTGAGAAGTTCTCACTCGATCTCCCGGAAAAAGAGATCCTCGTCCCATCGCAGCTCAAGAGCGGCGGGAAACTCCGCAACTTCCGCCGCTCCGGCCGGAAAGCTCCAAAGCGAGGGCCTCGCCCACATCGAACTGAACTACAACTCACCGCTGAACTCCGGACTCATCTCGCTGACTGTTGACGGGGAGAGTCTGACCGAAATTCGCTTCGATTTCACAACAAAGGGCTTTCTCGGGCTGAAGAAAAAGGGAAGCGGGCTGGTGAAAAAGAGCTTCGTGATCCCAAGCGGGCGCCACAAGATCGGCATCTACCTGACCTCCCCGGATCTTCCCCAACCGGGAGGGAAAGATTTCGAAGGGAGCTTCCCAGCAGAAAGCCGGTGGAATCTCCGGATCGATCAACCGAAAGCGAAATCGTCTCCTTCCTTCTACATGCTCCCCTTGAAAAGATGAGATGTCATCGCCTTGAATTTCCCACGAGTTGGGGGACACTCCGTCTGATCGGCGGCTCCCGGGCCGGCGAGGGCACCCTGTTGATGCTCCCCCAGTTTCGCCTGGCAATTGAGGCGGGCCGGGCCCAACGAAAACTCCCGGCGATGTCAACGCTCTTCATATCGCACGGCCACGCGGACCACCTCCTCGCCGTGGCCTACTGGGCAAGTCAACGTGCCTTGAGCCGTTTGGGGAGGGGGCGCATCCTGGCCCCCCAGGCCATCGCCTCAGACCTCGAAAACCTCCTTGAGTGTCACGCCGGAATGGAGGGCGAGGCGCCCTACGATGTCCAGGTCACGGCCCTCAGCCCGCAATCGGAGTTCCAGCTCAAGCCCGGCATCCGCCTTGAGTTCTTCGAAGTCTCACATCGAGTCCCTACCTTAGGCTGTCGGATACTGTGGTCGAAAAAACAACTTCGGCCGGAACTCTCCGGGGCCGATGAAGCCGAAATCCGCCGACAGAAAGAGGCGGGAATAGAAATTACCACCCGAGTAGAGCAGGCGATCCTCAGCTACTCCGCCGACACAGGTGTGAGAGTCTTCGAGAACCCGGAGCATCTCGCTGCAGAGATCCTCCTGCTGGAGTGTTCATTCTGGGGAGAAAACGACCGGGAGCGGGCCCGACGCTACGCCCACCTTCACCTCGAAGACATCCTCGAAAACATCCATCTCATTTCCGCCCGGCACCTGGTTCTTTTTCACGCATCCCGACGGAACCGCCTGCATGAGGTCCGGAAGCTCATCGACACGCGCCTTCGGCCCGCAACAGACGCCGAGATTCATGATGTGATGGTGGAATGGGAGTGAGGGATTCAGCTACAGCAGCCCGGCCAGATCCCGAGGCTCATGACCAGAGCACCCCACGCGATACTCAGCACTGAGGAAAACACGAGAATCCAGACCCATCTTCGGGGCATGAGGGAGAGTCCCACACCGCTGAGAATGATCAAGAAAGGCCAGCCATCGAGCAGAAAACGGCCTCCCCACTGTACCCAGCCGGTGTTGTAGTAGAGCAGACCGGGAAGACAGCAGAGCAGCAGCGAGATCCAGCTCAACAGCCGGAGAAGTCTCCCCTCCGGAGCCGAGATGCGGATGGCCGCGAACAGCGCAAGAAAGGCCGGAGTCACGAAGAAGAGACCCATGCCGCGAGGATCAGAAACCAGATATGGAAATCGCGGCAGCCCCTCCGCGCTCCAGAGTAACAGCGGCGGATGCAGCAGGACCCACCAGGCGTTGTGCGCAAGGTAAGAAAGGGAGAATTGCCCATGTTCGGCCAGACGCTGCCTCAGAAAGGGTGGGATGAGCATGGCGTGATAGCCGAAGAGCAAGGGGGATCCGAAGCGCAGCTGGTTGAGAATCAGGGTGAGACCCCCGAAAAAGGCGCTGCCGGCGCACAGGCGTAGGATCCGAAAAATGCTCTTCCTGAGATGTGGGGCTCCCTCCCCCCCCAATCCAAGGACCAGATAAAAACCCAGGGCGCCAAGCATGGCGGGACGAGAGGTGATTGCAAGGCCGAATGCAAGGGAGGCCGCCGTCAGTCGACCCTTCGCCGCCAGGTACAGCGCGAGGCTCAGGGCCGCGACCGCCGTCACCTGGGCAAAGAAGAAGGTTCCGCCCGCAGTTGAAAGAAGCAGGAGGAGGCTGCCTGCGCCGGCCAGTACCGCAACCGCGTCTTTCGCCAGATACTCGGGCTTGAGGCCAATCCTGGGTGCCAGCGTGCTGAAAAGACCGTCTACGGAGGCGACCGCCAGACCACCCAGCAAGGGACCGACCCAGCCCGTGGCCACCCATGATCCCAGGATCAGCACCAGAGGAAAAAGCAGGAAAGAAGGCCCCGGAGGAAAACCGACATCGCAGCGAAAATCGCCTTCCAGGGCTTTCCCCGGCATGGCATCAAAG
>JANTFG010000010.1 GCA_024763555.1 Thermoanaerobaculales bacterium | reverse complement strand
CCATCTTCAGAACGCCGGAGAATGCCTCGGCCCGCTCCTGGAGGGCCTCAGCCAGTTCCTCCAGAGCATGACCGAGGTCCCGCTGTTTCATGATGACAGCAAGGCGAACCGCAGTGGGGTAGGCGTCATTGGTGGACTGGGAGAGGTTGACGTGATTATTGGGGTGGCAGTGTTCATACTCACCTCGGGGGTGACCCAGCAACTCCAGGGCCCGGTTGGCGATGACCTCGTTTGCGTTCATGTTGGTTGAGGTCCCGGCGCCTCCCTGGACGACGTCGACGACAAAGTGCCCATGCCAGTGACCTTCGATGATCTCCCGGCATGCGCGGTCTATGGCGCCGGCGATCTCCGGCTCGATCAGATTCAGTTGGAGATTGGCCCGCACCGCAGCCTGTTTGACCATGGCCAGCGCGCGGATGAGGTGGGGAAAATGAGCGATTGGGATGCCGGTGATGGCAAAGTTCTCGGCGCCCCGGAGGGTCTGAATCCCATAAAGTGCATCCTGGGGAACATCCCGTTCTCCCAGGAGATCGTGTTCCCTGCGGGTCGTTCCCGGCTGATAGATGAGATCCCAGCCCTTGCGTCGACTCGAAGAGTATTGGAGACGCCGGACCATCATGCGGGAAAGGGCCGAGAGCAGGGTCGTCGCGGTCTCGGCATCAGCCCGAATTTCCCGGCGAAGCGCCTCGAGCGGGATCTCGATGCAGGAAAGATCCGACAGGGCCCTGGCGGTAGCCGAGTGCTGGCCTTCCCCGAGTAGCCCGGCCTCGCCGAGGATCTCTCCTGCGCCGAGGATCAGCAGTTGCCCCGCCGCATCTCCCGCCTCAACGCGGATTTCAACCTGGCCTTCGAGGAGGAGAAAGAGCGAGTGTCTGCTCTCACCCCGGCTGAAGAGCATTTCGCCGGCCCTGAGGCTTCCGGGTCGGCCGCTTTCGGCGATGCGCCTCAGGATTTCGTAATCGAGTCCACTGAAGACTTCACAGGACTTGAGTCGATCGAGAATATTTTTCATCTCTTATCCTCCCGGCGCTATGGTACTCCGGAATGTTCAGGGTGGAATGGTCGGAAGTGAATGAGCTCTTCGATCCTGAGGAAGGTGTGTCAGCCGGCGCCCCTTCCGGACAGGACAGCCGGGATGGTCTTGAGGAGGATCTTGACGTCCAGCCAGAGCGACCACTGGTCGATATATCGGAGATCCAGCCGAATCCAGTGGTTGAAATCCTCAATGCCTGCCCGTCCGGAAACCTGCCAGAGGCCGGTCAATCCGGGACGCATCGAAAGGCGGCGCCGCTGCCAGCGCTGATAGTGTTCGACTTCCTCGGGAATTGGCGGCCTTGGTCCGACCAGGGACATCCTGCCCTGCAGAATATTGATCAGCTGCGGAAGCTCGTCTAAAGAGGAACGGCGAAGAATGCGGCCGACCGGGGTGATCCTCGGGTCATCCGGCGCCTTGAATGCATGTCCCTCCACCCGGTTGAGATGTTCGATTTCCGCCTTCTTTTTTTCCGCATCCCGAACCATTGTGCGGAACTTGTAGAGCCTGAAGCGTCGCCCGTTGAGTCCGCAACGTTCCTGGATGAAGAAGACGGGTCCGCGGGAACTCAGTTTGATGGCCAGGGCGATCAGCAGCATCAGGGGAGAGAGGATGATCAGACCGAGGGCCGAGAGCGCGAAATCCAACAGGCTCTTCAGAAAGAGCTGGAAGGCCGAAGCCGGGGTTGTCGTGAAGGTTAGGAGTGGGATTCCCTCAAGGTCCTCCATCAGCACCCGCGCCTTGAGGTGGGGAAAATAGAGGGCGACCCGTGAGCGGATTCCAAGCTCGGAGCAGAGCAGAATGGCCGATTCGAAGTCGTCGAGCTGTCGGCGGGAGAGGATGAAGAAAACCTCGTCGACCACCTGGTCTTCCAGTATTCTCTCCAGATCCTCGTTGCTGCCAAGGACCCTTCGGCCGTGAAATTCTCCTGGTGCGTCTCCGTTGGGAGCGACGAAGCCCAGGAGACGGAGGCCCCAGTGGGGGTGTTCCTCGATGATCCGGGCCACCTCGGCCGCCCGGTTGTTGAGGCCGACGATCAGGAGGTTTCGATAGTTGTAGCCCCGGGCCCGGACCTGACGGGCCAGGAGACGGAGGCTGATTTTTTCAGCCAGCAGGAAGATGAGGTCGAGGCCGGCAAAGAGCAGCAGGAAGGGACGGGAGATGAAATCGAGGCGGAGCGCCCATCCTGTCGTTGCCAGGGCGAGCGAGCCAAGGGCGACGATCTGGAGCACCTGCCAGGCCTCTGCCGAGAGTGAGACAACCCGGCGGGATGAATAGGTTTCCCTGGAGAGCAGCAGAGCGGTCCAAATGATGAGGACGAAGGGGAGGAGTCCGAGATAGCGGGAGAGGGGATAGAGCTCGGTGGGGAAGAGTCCCGGGAAGACCCTGGGGGCGAGATGAGACCTCAGTGCCCAGGCCAGCATGAAGGCGGCCGTTGTCAGCGCCAGGTCTGTTATCCAGACCCAGTAGGCGACGGTGCGGGCCTGTTCTTTCAGCACAGGCCCCCCAACAGCTCTTCGTAAGCGCGCGTGACGGCCTCCCAGCTGAAATGCGTTCTGGCCCGGCTCCCCGCGGCCCGGCCCAGTTTGTCGAGGGTCTCCTCGTCTTCGAGCAATTCTCCGAGCGCCTTTTCCATACCGCCGGCCTCGAAGCGGAAGAAACGGGCGGCTTCGGAAGCGACTTCGCGGTTTTCCGGCGTATCCAGGACCAGCAGGGGACGACCGGCGCCCATGGCCTCGACCAGGGCCGGATGGGTCCCCCCGACCTCGGTGGCGTGGATGTAGAGGCGGCAGTTAAAGAGGAGTTCGCGGTAGCCTTCTCCGTAGATGGCACCGGGCATCAGGATGCGCTCGGATTTGAGTTTTCGGAGTTTTTGACGAAGATCCTCCGCATAGGGAGCATCACCCAGCATGACGAGGGTGCGTCCCGTATGCGAGCGGGAGAAGGCCTCGGCGACGCGGTCGGGATTGTTCTCGGGCTCGAAACGGGAGACGTAGAGAAGATACTCGCCGGCTTGAAGACCCAGTTGATCGAGTATTTCCCGTCCCTCCGGGCGCGGGAGATCGGCGCCGTAGGGAATCATGGTGGAATCTCTCCGGTAGGCCCGGCGGTAGTATCGCTCGATGACCGCGGCATCGGTAATGACGGATTCCGGCATCTGAGCCGCGAACCTCTCACAGAGACGATAGTAGCAGCGGCCTGCAGTGCCCCATTTCCGACGATTTCGTTCGAGGCCGTCGACGTTGAGGGCGACCGGAATCCCGCGACCCTGGAGGATGCGGATCATCGGAGCGTTGGCCGCGTTGCAGAGCAGAACGGCATCAAAACCCTCGTTGGCGGCATGGATGGCGGAGAGAAAGGTATGAGAGAGGGTTTCCAGGTGTTTGCTGCGAATTGCCGGGAGGGAGCAGAGCTTCATCCCACGGTATTCCCGAAGATCCGGTTCAACGAAACCCGGCCGGGTGTAGACCCAGACTTCGTGCCCGGCCTCAGCGAGGCGGCTGCCCAGTTCTTCAGCCAGCGTTTCGAAGCCCCCGTAGGAGGCGGGTACGCCGCGGGTTCCCAGAATGGCGAGTTTCATGTCCTTTCGATCTCCTCGATCCATCCTTCGGGTCTACGGAACCAGCGGCTCATCTGTTCAGAGGAGATTGTACGACGACCGAGGACCCAGCGCCTTCGGGAAACTGCGTCACTGCGCAGCCTGAAGAGATCGATGAGCCCGGGCAGGGAAGACATTTCGATGCTGAGGCAGGCGCCAAGAATCAGGAGATCGCGCAGCAGCCAGCGGGGAAAGAGTCGGAGATGCCAGCTGAGATCGGCGCAGTGGATCCGCATCAGGAAGCGGTTGCGGACGGAAGTGCGATTGATCTCATCCGGCAGGGAGTGGCGTCCCTTCTCCGGACGCAATCCGCGACGGTGGGCGGCGAAGGCCTCAGGCTCAAAGAGGCAGGACCATCCGCGCCACTGCAGGCGCCAGGCCAGCTCTGCGTCCTCACGGTAGGCGAAAAAGCTCGGCGCAAAGATGGCGCCGTCCGGGTAGGCGACATCCTCCAGGGCCTGCCGTCGGTATAGGGTGGCCGCGCCGGTACCGCCGAAAACCAGGGCGGGATGAAGCTCCAGATCGCTGAGGGCTCGGCCTGCTCCCCGGTCGAAATGACGGCCCGAGGGAGTGACGATCATCCCGGCGGAGTCGATGATTGGTCCCGGTTCCAGATCCGGAGTCTCGGCCCGCATCAGCAAACCGGTGGCTGATCCGATCTCATCTGACTGGGGCGCGTTTGAGATGGATTCGAAGAGCTGCTGGACAAAATCCGGGGCCGGGGCGCAGTCGGGATTCAAAGAGAGCAGCCAGGGGCTGGAAAGCAGGCTGATGCCGTGGTTCATTCCGCCGGTGAATCCTCTGTTCTCTTCGAGCCTCTCCATGCTCAGATCGAAGCGACCGGCAATTTCTGAGGAGCCATCCTCAGAGGCGTTATCGACGACGAGGATTTCGACCGGGGGCGGATCGAGGCGCTCGACGGCCTCCAGGCAGGCGGAAAGCGTCTCCGCGCTGTTGTGGCTGACGATCAGAACATCGTAGGATTCATCCATCGCTGTGATGGTGGCACAGCCGGGCGGTGTTGAAAAGATCTTCTCCGCCCGGTGCCGCTTCAGTTTCTCTTCGAGAGTTCATCGAGGATTGCTTTGGCCTGACGGTGGATCGCGGGTTTGCCGGTCGCTCGAAGGAGTTCCTGGAGTTTCTGCCGGGCTTCGGGCAGTTCCCCCCGGTCCCTCAAGATCAGGGCCATCGCGAAATGCGCCTGATCAAAGACGCCGCCGGGTGCAAAATAGGAGGCCCGGGAAAAATGAACCAGCGCTTCATCCGGCTTTCCGGTTTTCAGTAGAAAAACCCCGAGATCAAAATGGCTCTTCGAGTCGAAGGGGTAGAGATCGGCTGCCTTTCTGAAATATTTTCCTGCTTCTTCGGCGCGTTGCAATCGACCGTGCAGAAGCTCACCGAGCTGGAGCAGTGTATCTCTCGATTTCGGCTCCTTCTTCAGGACATGACGCAGGATCTCTTCGGCCTTTTCAAGGAAACCGAGGGCCACCTCGACCTTGGATTTGAGGATGAGTGTATCGTTGTCTCCAGTCCACTGCTCAAGCAGAGCATCGAGGCAGGGGAGCGCCTCTTTCGGTTCCTTTTTGATAAGAAAGCAATATCGTGCGGCCTGCTGCGTAACAGTTTGCCCTGACCTTCTTCATCATCCCGCCGTTCCAGGCGAGGCTTGTTATCGACTGGACCGTTGTCTGGGTAAAAAAGCCGAAGACAAGATACTCCGAGAGAAAGTCAACTACAATCCCTATGCCCCACCGCGACGGAAATTCGCCGATCTTCCGAGAACGGTCGACGTGTCCGCCGCCCCTGAGGACAATCAATCACGGCCAGGACCTTGGTACACCCCTTAACAGGACGTGAATACCCGCCAATCTGTTATGGCTGGCCAGGCAACGATAAGATGTTGACCGCCATGGCGAGATTAACTAGATTGCTGACAGTCGGGATCTCATCCCACGTGGAGGCGCCCGAATGAAGAAAATAATTTTGATTGTCTTGATGAGCCTTGCATCGGTTGGCTGCGGCAACACCAGGCGGTTCGATCCGAGTCCAGGAGACTCCCCGAACGCTGCTGACGAAACGCCGATTGTCGCCCGGTACGAGGGTGGCGTCATCTCCCGAAGGGAGGCGGACCGGGCGTTCGCCCTTCGGCCGGGGAACCCCGATGATGCGTCTGTGGCGGAACGTCTGGAGCAGGCGGCCCGGGATCTCGCGTGGCGTCGGATGTTGGTCGAGAAACACCGAGCTTCAATCGAAGCCGATCCTCGATGGACGTTTCAGCAGAAGAATCTTGAGCGCCGTCTGGCCGTCAAGATCGTCGAACTGCATCTGACCGAAGAGGCAACCGTAGACGATGCGTTCGTGGAAAAAATCGTTCAGGACCGTATCAAGAAACTCGAAGACGCCGTGTCGTTGCGTGTGCGCCATATCTACGTTCGAGCGGATCGGACAATGGACGCAAACGAGAAGGAAGAGTCCCGGGATCGAATTGAGGACCTGGCGCGGCGCATTCGAAACGGTGAGAACTTCGCCGAACTTGCCGGGGCTTACTCCGATTCAGAAACGGCTGCCAATGGTGGCCTGATTCCCGGACTGACAAGAGGATTCTCCCACCCGGCCTTTGAGCGTGCTGCCTTCGCCCTCAAACCCGGCGAAGTCTCGGACATCGTCGAGACGCCAAACGGCTACCACATCATCAAGCTCGAGGAACGTTTCGAGCCGAAAGAACCGGATTTTGAGAAAATTGCGGCATGGGTCCGCGGGGAACAACTGAGGGTCAGCACCGCAGCCCTCCGGGATGAGCTGATCAAGAAGTTACGGAGTACAGTTGAGGTGGAGAAGCTCTGGGACTCAGACGGACTCCATCCGGATCCCGAAACCGGCGCACTGCTGAAGGTCCAGGGATTGGTGGTAACGACTGCAGACGAGTTGGAGTCCGTTTTCCCGGGGTTCCGGTTGCGCACCGATCTCGCTATCGATCAATTGGCGGCATTGAGAGATGCCGAACTGCTCCGACTCGAGGCCGAGCGTCGCGGCTGGATTGAGCAGCCGAGTACAGCTCTTGAACAAGCCACCGAAGAGTCCATTGAGCACTTTGCAATGACTTCAGAGTTCGAGTCCATCGTTGACGCCATTCCCACAGCCGATCTCGAGGAGTTCGCGCGGCGTCATCCTCGTCATCTCGAGCGCCCCGCCACCGTCGATGTCCGGATCATCTTTCTTCCCTTCCCGGAAAAGGGAGACCCATATGACGTCTTTCTTGTTGCGGAGGATCTCGTCAAACAGGCCAGAGCCGGCGCCGACTTCGCGGTGCTCGCGCGGGACCAATCGGCAATCGCGGCTGACCACGGCGGTTACCTCGGCGAAATCAAGATTCGAGATCTCGCCGCCTACGGCATGGAGTTTGTCCGTACCGTCACCTCCCTACGGCCTTCTGAAATCTCCGATCCTGTTCGAGTGACGGGCCGGAAGGTCGGCGGTGGACCGAAAACACTGAAAAACGGATTCCTCATCGTTCGCATCGAAGACCGCCGACCTCAGAAAATGTTGAGCATGCCGGAAGATGAGGAGGAAGTTCGGAGAATCTACGGAAAGGTCCATCGCGACCAGTTACTCGCCGCCGACAGAGACTCTCTGCTGAAGGCTGCCGGCTTCACATGGGTCGGAAACCTCTGATGAAACGTCTTTCCCTCCTGATGATTCTCGTCGTGGCGAGCCTGGCATGCAGGCCCGAACATCGGCCGATGAACGTCATCATCGTGACTATGGACACGACCCGAGCCGACCACCTCAGTGTCTACGGTTACCCGGAGAATACGACGCCGTCGTTATCCAGGCTCGCCGGGAAGAGCACCGTTTTCGAGCGCTGTCTGACCGCAGTGCCGATCACATTGCCCTCCCATACGACCATCTTCACGGGCCTCTACCCTCCGACCCACGGCGTCCGGGACAACAATAGTTTCTATGTGCCGGACAGAGTGGACACGCTGGCCGAGATCCTTGGGAGGGCCGGATGGCAGACCGCCGCATTCGTCGGCGCCTTCCCCGTCAGTTCGATCTTCAATCTCGACCAGGGATTCGATCTTTATGATGACCGTTTCAGCTACCCGACCGAGGGCTTCGACCGATTCCAGCCGCAGAAACAGATTTTCTATGCCGAACGCAAGGCCGACAAGGTCACCCGGGAAGCAATCAAATGGCTGGAGGGAGACCATTCCAAAACCCCGTTTTTCCTATGGCTCCACTACTTCGATCCTCACCAACCGCAAGACCCACCACCGTTTTTTCAGGAGCTGTTTCCCCAGAGTGCCTACGACGCCGAAATAGCCTTCGTCGACGACGGCATCGGCGCCGTGTTGAGGACGCTCGAGGACAAGGGACTTGCCGAGGACACCATCGTCATCATCACGGCGGATCATGGTGAGAGTCTCGGTGAGCATGGCGAGGAGACGCATGCCATTCTGCTTTATGACGCCACCCTCCGAGTTCCTTTGATCATCCATGACCCGCGTCACTCCCTTCGGCGGCGCGTTACACCATTGGTAAGAACCATCGACATTATGCCGACCGCCCTCGATCTTGTCGGCCTTGAGATTCCCTCCGACATTCAGGGAGAATCGTTGCTCCCCCTCATGAACGGTCAGGAATTCACGCCGCGCGAGGCCTACCACGAGACCTATTACGGAGCATTTCAGTATGGTTGGAGTCCGATTTTTGCACTTTCGTCCCCATCCGGGCTCAAATACATCGAAGCGCCGAGGCCCGAACTGTACGATGTCGCACAGGATCCAATGGAGTTGAGGGATCTGGTCGCTGGACGTCCCGACGAGGCGGCAACAATGCTTTCGCGGCTTCGTCGGCTTCACGGGAGTCTGGTTTCGGAAAATCCCGTTGCCTCCGCAAGGTCCGACCCCGAGGTCATCGCCAAGCTCGCAGCCCTCGGCTATGTCGGAGGGGGTGGGCCGATCAACCAGGCCGAAGTCCTCGAACAGGCCGATCCTCATCACAAGAATCCGAGGGACATCCTGCCGAAAATCTTCGAGAGACATTCCGAAGCGCGGGCCCTGGTTGCCCAGGAACGTTTTCAGGAGGCCCTGCCCCTGATCGAAAGTCTCAAAAGACTCGATCCGGAGAATCCTGAGGCGTGGTCTTTAAGCTACATCGCAGAGTTCGGTCTTGGAGACATCCCTGCAGCCGCCGACGCCGCCCGGCGGTATGCGGCTCTGGAGCCCGAGAATACCAAGCCACTTCTCTTTGAGGCGATGGCCTTCAAGAAACAGGGACTCATCGAAGAGGCTCTGTCGAAACTCGAGCAGGCGATCAAACTCGATCCTCAGGATCCGGAACTGCGGTTCCGATATGGTCTGATCCTCGAAGAGATCGACGGTCGTCTCGAAGAAGCGGAAGGTGCATATCGCAAGGCTCTGGCGCTCGACGAAGACAACATCGGCGCCCGTTTGAACCTCGCCGACCTGCTCGCTCTCAAAGGCGAAGATGATGAAGCGCTGCGTCACTATGATCGGGTCATCGGCGTCAACCCTTTGATCACCCGGGCACAGAACAATCGTGCCGTCTTGTTGACGGCGCGAGACCCATTGGCGGCCAAGGCCGGATTTGAGCGGGTACTCGAGATCCGTCCTGGCCACCGCCAGGCGATGTTGAGCCTGGCCTCGATCGAGATCCAGGTGGGAGATCCGACGAAGGGACGGAGGCTCTTGCAGCGGTTGGCGGAAGGCGACGATGAGGATCCCATCACCGGCGCGGCCCGTACCATGCTGGAAAGACTTGAGTAGAGGCGCGGCCGGACCCCCCCCGCGAAGCGAAAACCGCGAGGAGCTGCGAGATGTGACGTCGGAAGGCCACAGGCGCAGTCCCTCTACTTCAAGGACTTACGGCGGTGCAGATTGTGCCTCATTCGCGTTTTGAAGCCGTGTGAGGGTCTTCCGGCCGGGCCTCTAGGAGGAAACCCCGAAGCCCGCCCTTCTCACCGGTTTTCAAAGCGAAAGGAGAAGAACCTTGGTGAGAAGGGCGGGTCAAGAGTCAAGAGTGCGGGGTGGCTCACCTGAGTAAAATGTCAACAGGGCAGGCCGTCGGGTCTGCCCTGTTTGTCACCGGCTTCTTGCCGGATTTTGGTCAGTCGACCTGGAACGTCATCAGTTCAACAGGAACCGTCGCACCGGTGACCACCGAGTCTGCGACCACCATGAACGGATAGGCACCACCGGCACCGATAATCGAGCTGCACGTTCCGGCGGAATAGAGAGCACCAACCCCGCTGGCCGTAAACCAACGCTGATTCGCCTGCTGAGGGGCGACCCCAGCGCCCGTGGCACACCTCCAAACCGGATGAACCTTAGGGGCCGTTGTCCCCCCCTCATCCACATACTCGACACCGGCGCTAAAACCGCTTGCAGTGACATTCGCCCCGACCAGAGACCCTGAAAAGACTGTGGCTGCAGTTCCGGGCGCCGTACCCGTTACCACCCCTGTCTGTCCGACCTGTCGAGCGCCGAATCTTACGGCGCTAGCCCCCTGAGACGGCACGGCCCACGCACGAACGGCTGTGACCGCAAACGGGAACCATGATGTTGGAAAGTCGGCAGGCGCATTCCACTGGTGCCCCATGAAAAAGGTGGTGGTCCCGAAGCCGACGCTATATGCCGCTCCGCCATCGGAAAGGAGAGGATTCAAGGGTCCCATTGTCGCCGTGGCCCTCGTGTTTTTCTCGGCGCCCGCAACCGGTTGCCTTTCGAGCAACACGCTCCGATCGATCTTGACCGGCTGGACTTCGCTGACGGCGAATCGATCCGCCGCACTCCCACTGGTTGATAGGACAACCGCCCCGCAGATAACGAAGAACACGACAACTGAGACAACCCGCTTCATAATCCCCTCCTCTTAAGAAATCCATCACAACCAATAATCCTTTTGAAGTCTATGTCCCTGTGAGAGCGGTGTCAACAGATAATCCCCTCCATTCTTGCGTTCTTGCGAATCCGAGACTGTTGCGATGGAAATTCGCTGGGGTCGGCTTTGCAAAGTCGTAACGGTCAGTACATCGCGTGAAGCGGACTGAAGTTCGCGCTCAACGATCCGGCAGGAAAGGAACTCCCGCTCCGTTTCCCCAGGAGAAAATGGAGAATAGAAGGCATCTTTCCATCTATCTTCTGAAACCGAGGCAGAACTCCCGGCCGGCGTCGCACTTCTTTGCAGACAGTGTCCCCTGCCCATTCTGAAAGCGATTACGGTGGCCTCGTAACTGATTTAGAGATGTTCATCTGCGCTCGGCGCAAATGCCTCAAGGAGAGCTTGCGCCTCCAGGAGAGTGGGGGAGCGGGGAAGGACATCGAGGCCGTCCTTGATGGTCTTCCGGGCCTCCTGGTCGAGTCCCATCTCCTCAAGGGCCAGGGCACGGGTTCTCCAGATCCAGGCGGATGAGATCCACCGCTCCGCCAATCGGAGCTCCGCGAGGGATTCCTCGGGGCGATGAAGTTTCACCAGGGCCCGTGCCCGGTCGATCGCGGCCCCCGGAAGCCAGGGGGCCCGGTCCGTGATCGGAGCGAGGATCGCTGCGCTTCGGGAGAAATCACCCCGATGCAGGAGACGATGGGCTGTGCCTGCTTCATGATTGTCCCTGAGAGCCGGCAGGACCACGAACAGCAGGATGACAACGCTCAGAACTGCGGCAAGAAGCACCCCGACCCTTCGGAGCCTTCCGGCCACGGGAGGGCCTTCATGCTCCGGCACCCGGGATCCTCGGGTGGCGAGGCCCAGAAAAAGCCAGAAGATCAGAGCGGATGAGGGCGTGTGAAAGGGAGATGAGAAGAGGGAGAAGAGGCCAAAGGCAATCAGTGAACTCAGGATCGTTCTGTCGAGCTGGTTTTCAGATCTCCGGAGCCGGGAGCGCAGTATTCTGATGCTTCGCCCAAAAAGGAACACCACGAAGGCACAGGACAACAGACCGCCTTCGAGGGTCATTTGCAGAAGGTCGTTGTCGAGGCGATCCACGAGGACTGTCGGCAGGCCCGTAATTTTCCCCGGACCCGCCGAGGCGACAATGGCCCGAAGCCCCTCGGGAAGCAGGATCGAAGTGTGGTGGAGTCCTGAGCCGCTGAATGGGTGGAAACTGATCAGATGAAGACCTGCTTCCCAGAGCCCCAGGCGCCCGCTGAGGGGCGCCAGGGCGAGCAGACGTCCGGGCTCGAGCCGGAAAAGAATGACGAGGGCTCCCGCCGGGAGGAGGGCGCCGGCGGTGAGCAGCAGCTTCCCCCATCGCGTCGAGGGCGCCGAGAGGAGATCTTGCCGATAGGAAATCCACAGAACAAGGGCGAGGACCAGCATCCCGCCCCGGGAACCGCTGAGAATGACGGCGCAGGCGATGAAGAGGGCTGCGACCCGGGCGGCGGAGGCGTGCTTCCGGAGCAGTAAAAGACCCGGTGGCAACAGGAGGACGAGAAGCTCGGCCGTCCAGCTCGGATGACCAAGGGTGGTCAGCATCTGCCAGCGGCCTGCTCGGGTCGAATGGAGCCCCAGGAGCACGTGCATTGGATCCCAGCCCATCCCCTGGAGAAGGGCCAGGGCAGCAATCGGGATCGCGGAGATGCAGATCAGGAATATGAGGGATTCCTGTTCCTCCCTGGAGCCGAGGGCGGCGCCGGCACGGAAGAGAAGCAACATGACGAGAAACTCGAGGATTCCAAAGCCGTGGAGTTCCGCGTTGGAGACATGGAGCCGGGGAAGGATGGCGGAAGTGAGGAAAAAGAGCAGGGCCAGGCGGTTGGAGAGTGCATCCCCCCCGCTGAAAGGAGGCTGGAGATGAGAAGAGATCTCCAGCCACAGGAGGGCCGGCAAGCCGAGGAGGAGCAGGAGAAACTTCGGAAACAGGAACTGATCGAGGCCCGTGGGCTGGAAGAGAAGGAAGGTCCCGGCCATGATGGCAGCCGGCACAAGGATCCGTGGATTCCGGATCAATGAAAAATCCGCCTGGTCTGTCTCCGGATTCCGGGTGGCCATGCCCCATGCTACCATCGAAGAAGTTCCAGGTGTTTTTTCGCCTGCGATCCACGAGGGGGCCAAAATGTTTTCTTCGATGAAGCGTGTGGTTCTGCTGGTGACTCTTCTGGCCCTTGCCGGGCCGGCTCAGGCTCAGTATGGAGGCTATGGAGGAATCTATGAGGGGCCTTCGCCTTCGACGCCTTCGGGGCCGTCAAGTACCCCGACGCCCGAGCCGCAGGGAAGGATGATGCTGAGTCTCCGCCACAGTTCCACTTCGGGGTTGCGGAGTTTTCCGGCCTGGGTGGAGGTCGGCGGGCAACTCAGTATTGAGGTCAGACTCGAGATTATTGGACGTCCCCGGGGGAATATCGGGCTCTCGGCGCTTCTTCTGGATTCCTCGGCGGGAACGATCTCACCGGGACGAACTTCGCTGAACGGTCCGGGAAGCTGGACGATTCATTTTCGCGCTTCCCGGAATACGGGGCGCTTTCCCCTGCTCGTTGTCGCGAAGGATCCCAGCGGGAAGATTCCGTCCGCTTCGGCGATGGCAAACATCGAGGTTGGAGATGGCGCTCCCGTCATCATCACTCCGATCATGTCCGTACTTCCCAAGGCCAACCGGGCCGAAACCAGGATCCTCTACTACTCCTGGGCGGAGCAGCTTCATATGCGGAACTTCGTCCATCCGAATTGGAAGGAAAATCTCGCCGAGGATCTCTATCACAGTCATGCCTGGAAGAACACGATTTCAAATGCGGTGAAAATCGATCGGGATCGACTTAACCTGACCCACTCTCTTCCGCCCAAAGAACAATTCAGGTCCTATACGAAGATTGAACCTCTGATCAACCGTTACTGGGCTGATACGGGAATTACGGTCTCGACGGCCACGGCAAACGAAGTCGGGAATTTCTCCCTGAAATGGCGGGCTCAGCCCGAGCTGAGGATTAAGATTCATCCTTCGATCGCTCGTGAACTCGTCCTCGATACGCGACCGATTAACCTGGGAAGGGTCCTGAATGGAGTCGGCGCAGCGATGATCCTCCTGGATTTCTGGTCCAATATGCAGGTCGCTGAGACGCCGGTGGAGGCCCGGGAGGCCTGGAACAAGGCGGGTTATTCTTCACTCGACCTCAGCTTCGCCAATCTCGTCGGGAGTACCTTCGGCGCCGCTGCGGCTCTTCCGGGGATGTGGGCATCCTATATTCTGACGAACTCCTACGACACCTTGATCTCGGGGCACAAGAAGTGCTGGTTCAAGAAATTCGTCCAGCAGGCGCTGGCGGAGGATTACCTCAGTGATGACATCCACGACAGCCGAGCGGTCGAGAAGGTCAAGGCTGCGATGAAGAGCCCGGGGGGACTCAAAGCCGCCCTGATCAGCTGGTGGAGCAGAGAAGGCTCCACCTGGGCGGGAGAGCAGTCCGGGGGATGCGGAAACTGGAATCTCGCGGTCAGCCGCGGCTATACGGAGGCCTTTGCCGAGCGAATCCAGAAGACGACGGAGGTCGAGATCAACGGAAGGAAGATCCACCCGTGGTCCTTTTACTACTCGGTTGCCCGGATGATCGTGCTGGATCGCGAGCGGGAAATGGCCCGGGAAGCCGTGGAGAACCTGGTGAAAGTGGAGGCTGCCTGGCTCTCGGATCTGGCGTCAAAGCAGTACCGGGGTCGCTTCAGGCTGATGACCTCGACCCAGCCGCCCCGACCACTGGCCGGAGTCGAGGTTTGTCTCGAAGAAAGCAGGGGGGGAGGCAGGTGCGGGACGAGCTGGACGACGGATGCGGATGGGAATTTTACAGCGACGATTCCGGGGCATCGTTTCTCACCGAAGGGTGATGCCCTGCTGAGTGTGGCCTTCCGTGGAAAAATCGGACTGTATGTCATCCCGCAGACGGGCTTTGAGGAGGTGAAGTGATGAGGCGCTCGCTCGGCCTGGTGCTGATGATCTCCCTCATTCCGACTCTTCTTCATGCTGCCTCCCGGGATGTCAACAGGGACGGCCGCGTCGACCGGGAAGATGTGCGTGCACTGGGGAGGATGGTGGCCGGTCTGGATCCGGTGGATCTGAGCTTCGACCAGAACGGAGACCATGCGCTGACGCTGGATGATGTCAATCTCCTGCTGGATTCCCTGCCGGCGGAGTCCGGGTCTTCGATGACATCCTCCGGGACAGGATCAGCGACGGCAGGCCCAACTCAAGGCCCGGCCGCAGGCGGAAATCTCGTCTTCTACGCTCTCCGGCAGAAAGCAGGCGGGCGATGCGTCGTTGTCGCCGGAGAGGAGGGGATCAGCCCCGGCGATACGGTTCTTGGGGCCTTTCCCGACTTTCAGCAGGCTCAGTATGAGGTCGTCAGTCGCTGTCGCCAGGCGGCCAGCTCGCTGGAAAACACATCATCATTGCCTGTTTCATCGGAGGTCCAGCCGCATGTGGCTGAAGAGAAGAGTCCGGCAATCGTCAGTGTTGCTGCGCCCGCCAGGGGAGGGGAGACGAAGGGCGTCTACCTCTTCAATCTGCATGACGGACGGGGTTTCTACATCGATCAGATCGGTAAGAAAGCCTACGATCTTCGAAAGAGGAAGCTGAGACGCTCCATTTTCGAGGCTGTCGGCAGGACATCTCCTGCCTCGCCGGGAGAAATTCTTGTCGGGCCGATCTGCGGGCAGGGGGGAGATTTCAAGGCGATCCTGGTGGTGGATACTCCTTCGGGAAAGATGGGCTATCTCTCCGGGCTTGATGTCGATCCGACAGGTGGTCGTCCGGTTCCCATTGCCGGAAATCCGGCGGCTGATCTTGCGGGCCAGGGCGGAAATTTTGCTCTGATGATGAGAAAGAAAGGCTCGGGGAAGACCCTGGGCGCCTATCTCTACCGGGCCGCGACCGGTGATTGCCGGATTTTCAGGGATGTCGGCTCGCAACCCGAGAGCCTGATCTCAACGCCGACGAGCAGGCTTCCCGCCTGCACCGGGTCGGTCGGGACCTGTTCCCTCCTCAACGGGGCGGGTGCGACGACAGGTATGCTCGTGCTGGATGAGGAAGGTGGCCGGATCTACCATGTCGAGGGGCTCGACCGGGATCCGACGAAGTTTCGGGTCAGACAATTGAATACGAATCTCAGGAGTGCCTTTCCAGGCAGCAGGCGCAGTGGCCGGGGCCCTCGATTTCTGCCGCTGGCGATCAATGATGCTTCAGGTGAAACGAAATCCGTCCTGATTCTCGATCGGGGGAGCGGAGGGATGGCGGTGCTTGAGAATCTCAAGAAGGGGCCTCGGCTCACCGGCCTCAGCCGGAATGTCTACGACCTTTGGTCCGGCATCTCAGAATCTCCGGGAATGCTTGTAGCAGCGGGGAGGATTGACGGGAGCGGCAGAAGCAAGGGCGCCTGGATTTTTGACAGCACGACTCCGGAAATCCTCTACCTCAAGGGCCTTCAGGAGAGGTCGAAACTGGCGATTCGCAAAGTGGTGTTTCATTAGTAGAGCGTTTCCAAAATACCGTTGCAATCGGTCGCCGCTGCCTCCCTGCTCCGTTTTCAGATGTCAGGACGGCGCCCGGCCCGCGCACTCAGCTCAAAGAACCACGGCCCCCCCGGCATCGGCTCCTGATGAGCGGCTCCGGCTCCTGGCCCTGTTCCCGCTCGGTCCCCGGTGTCTGGAGAGTGCCCTTTTCGAATGAAAAGGCGCCAAATAAAAAGTCGAGAGCCCACCTTCCGGTAGACTCCCGCAAATATGCGTGTATGGAGACGCTGTCGGCGCCTCCTTGCCTAAAACTCAGCGAAGATCCCGTAATGCTTTTCCGGGCTTGAAACGGATTGCCTTGCCCGGAGGAATTTCAACCTCTTCGCCGGTCTTGGGATTTCTCCCGATTCCACGCTTGCGGTCCTTGACCTCAAAGACGCCGAAACCGCGAAGCTCAATCCGCTGCCCCTTCAAGAGAGCCTCTTTCATCCCGTTAAAAAGGGCGTTCACCGCCTCAACCGCTTCGGGCTTCTTCATCCCGGTCGCCTGCTGGACTCGCTCGACGAGATCCGATTTGATCATCCCCTCCTCCTTCGTAACATCATCCAGTTATTCAAGCTACCCGGGATTTCCTTTCCTGTCAAGACTTTCACCCTCTCAGAAGGGAGGTTCGTTGGCATCATCGGAAAATCCGCCATCGCCAAGGCTTCCAGAACCGGCTTCCGGGGGCGCCATGCTCTCGTCCGGGGGCGGAACCGATCCATAGCCGGAGCTACCACCATCGCCTCTCCGCCCCAGGAATTCGATTTCACGTGCATGAACTTCGGTGAAATACTTTCGCTGTCCGTCCTGCTCGTAACTTCGGGTACGAATGCTCCCCTCGATATAGAGTTGGGAACCCTTCTTGACGTAGCGGTCACAGATCTCCGCCGTCTTTCCCCAGGCGACGATATTGTGCCACTCGGTCCGGGGATTCCCCTGTTCGTCCTTTGATCTTCGATCAGTGGTTGCCAGCGAGAAGGTTGCGATGTGTGTGCCACTCGGCAGTGAGCGGAGTTCCACATCACGGCCGACATTACCGACGAGAATGACCTTATTGATCCCCATAATTCCTCCATGCGCAAACAGGACGGGAACATTCTAACACGCGCTGATGGGCCTCGTGTACCCTAGTCTTCCAGACGATTGATATGGGAGAGCGAGATGCGCATGGTCATTCAGAGGGTATCGAGGGCCGAAGTTCGAGTGAGCGGCGATGTCGTCGGCAGAATTTCCCGGGGACTGCTCGTACTGGTCGGGATGGAACGCGGTGATCGTCGGGATGAGGTTGATCGCGCAGTTCGCAGGGTCGCGACACTGCGAGTTTTCGAGGATTCCGAGGGGAAGATGAATCGTGGACTTGATGAGATCGGGGCTGAGGTGCTCGCCGTCTCCCAGTTCACTCTGGCAGCCTCGATTCGAAAGGGGAGAAGGCCGGGTTTCGAGCGGGCCATGCCTTCTGAGGAGGCTCAGCCACTCTTCGAGCGTTTTGTTAACTGCCTCCGGGGTACCGGTATCGCTGTGGAGACCGGAGTCTTCGGCGCAGACATGGAAGTGGAGCTGGTCAACGATGGTCCGGTGACCCTGATCTGGGAGAGTTCCTGATTCGAGATGAGGACTCCCCGGAAGCGTTACAATGAGGAGGCCGAGTCGTCTCCCGTGTCATTGTTCGAAGGGCGATATTCGGGAAAAAGGGAATGATGTGAAGATTCGTGGGTCCAAATTGATCGTCAAGGCTCTGGAGGACGAGGGCGTCCGTCGAGTCTTCGGAATTCCCGGAACCCATAATATCGAGCTGTACGACGCGCTGGAAGACTCCGAGCAGATTGAGATTATTCTGGTGACCCACGAGGGCGGCGCCGCTTTCATGGCCGATGGACTCGCCCGGAGCAGTACTGAGGTCGGAGTGCTCGCCGTGGTACCTGGGGCCGGAGTCACCCATGCTCTGTCTGGAATCGCCGAGGCCTTCATGGATCACGTACCGATGGTGATCCTGGCCTGTGGTATCCGGAGCGACACCGGCGCCGCATACCAGTTGCATGCCATCGACCAGATGGCGGTCCTTCGGCCGGTGACCCGGGGGGCCTGGAAGGTGGAGGGGCCCGAAGACATCTACCCCATGGTGCGCCGCGCTTTCGCCGAGGCAACAAAGGCCCCCGGGGGGCCGGTGGTGGTGGAGATTCCGGCGAATTTCATGATGCTGGTCCAGGATGTTCCGGAACCGGTGGCGCCCGAGTTCCTGCGAGAGGAAAACCCCCCGGATCCGGAGATTCTGGAGAAAGCGGCCACGATGCTGAGCGGCGCCGAATTTCCGATGATCTATGTGGGTCGGGGCGCCCGCGACGCTTCGGAGAGCATCGTGCGCCTGGCGGAAACCATGGCGGCGCCGGTGGTGACGACCTTTCAGGGAAAGGGCGTCATGCCGGAATCGCATCCGCTGTGGTTGTGGACGGGTTTCGGCGCCCAGGCGCCGCCTTTTGTCCGCAAGATCTCAGAGCGCTGCGACGCCATGATCGCCGTGGGTTGTCGCTTCTCGGAAGTGGCGACGGGCAGTTACGGGATCAATCCACCGGCGCAGCTGATTCACGTCGATGTTGAATCCGAGGTTTTCGGCAGGAACTATCCTGCCCGACTTGTTTCAAGCTGCCGGGCCAAGCCCTTCCTCGAAGGTCTCCTCGGTCTGATCAGCGGTCGTCGACCCTCGGATGTCCTGACGGAAGAAATCGCGGCGGGCCATCGAGAGCTTCAGGAGCGGTGGGCCCGACAGAAGGCGAAGCCGGGGAAGGTGACGCCGGGCGCCTTCTTTGCGGCCCTCGAGAGGGAGGTACGACCGGACACAATCTTTGTGACCGACAGCGGCAACGGTACCTTTCTCGCGGCGGAACATCTTCGTCTTGAGAGTCCGGGCCGATTTCTGGCGCCGATCGATTTCTCCTGCATGGGGTACTCGACACCGGCAGGAATTGGCGCCGCCCTGGGAAAACCCGGGGGAGATGTCGTCATTCTGCCGGGTGATGGGGCTTTCCTGATGACGGGAATGGAGCTCCTGACCGCTTCGGCCTACGGCATCGGAGTCCTGGTCTGCGTGCTTCGAGACGAGAAACTGGGCCAGATCGCGCAGTTTCAGAAGCTTCCGCTGAATCGGGAGACCGCCAGTATTCTGCCGGATTATTCTCTGGAGGGCATCGCACAGGCCGTGGGCGCTCCTTTTTATCGCATTGTCTCCGGGGTCGAGCTGAAGAATATCCTGCCGGAGGCCTTGAGGAGAAGTCGGCAGGGGAGACCTGTTCTCGTGGAGTTGATGATCGACAGTTCGGAAAAGACCTATTTCACCCGTGGTGTCCTGAAAACGAATTTCTGGCGACTGAGCTGGCCGGATCGACTTCGGATGCTTGTCAGGGCGGTCATTCGGAGGCTTGCGTGAGCGATGATCTGAAGTCTCTGGAGAACGACCGCACGATTGTCTCTGGGAAAGGGGAAGGGGAAGAACCCACCCTGGCCACGGGGGCCCGTCGCAATCAGGGCGCGAAGGCAGAAGGCGGGCCGGGGTCGTCCCGGTCCGGCCGCCGGAGTTTTCAGCCTGATGAGATGATTGCGGGACGTTATCGGGTGATTCGATTCCTGGCCCGGGGTGGAATGGGAGAGGTCTACGAGGTTGAGGATTCCGTCCTCGGGGGCGATGTTGCCCTGAAGACGATTTTGCCTGAGATCGCGGAAAACCCGAAGGCGCTTGATCGCTTCCGCAGGGAGACCCTGCTGGCAAGGAAGGTCACTCACCCGAATGTCTGCCGGATCTTTGATATCGGTCGACACGAGGAAGAGGATGTAGAGGCGGTTTTCTTTCTGACGATGGAGTTGCTCGAAGGTGAGACCCTCGGAGAGCGCCTTCGTCGGGGGCGTCTGGAAACCGTCGAGGCCCTTCCCCTGGTGGAGCAGATGTGTGCAGGTCTGGACGCGGCCCACTCGGTGGGAATCGTGCACCGGGATTTCAAGCCCGCCAACGTCTTCCTGGTACCCGGCGAGGATGGTCCCCGGGCTGTAATCACGGACTTTGGCCTGGCGCGCCCGGGCGGGGATTCCGATGCCGGCGTCACCCAGACCGGAGAGGTGATCGGGACGCCCGCATACATGGCTCCGGAGCAACTGGAGGGTGGGGCACTGGGCCCGGAGACCGATATCTACTCGCTGGGCCTGGTAATGTACGAGATGCTGACCGGGAGCAGGGCTTTCGATGGAGATACGGCCTTTCAGGTGGCCGTCAAGAGGCTCCAGGAAACTCCGACTTCACCGAGTACTCACCTGCCGGATCTCGAACCCAGATGGGAACGCTGCATCATGCGCTGCCTGGAGCGAAAGCCGGAAAACCGATTCCGGAGAGTCCGGGATATCCCCAGGGTTCTCCGGGGAGAGGCGAAGATTCCCCGGCAGGGTCGACGACACGACTTCCGTCCATTGCTCTATGTTCTGATCGGTATTCTGGTGATCCTTGGCGGGTGGGCCGCATGGCGTTTTCTTCCACGGGCTTCCGGCGGAGAGCAGGCAACATCCGTTTCCCGAGGGCAGAGCGCACGGAAGGCAGCCGCCGTGCTCGGTTTTCGAAATGTCAGCGGCGACCCTTCAGCCAAGTGGATCTCAACGGCAATCTCGGAGGTTCTGACAACGGAACTCAGTGGCGGGAAAGCCCTGCGGACCATTCCAGGCCAGACCGTCAACCGCTGCCTGCGTGATCTTGGGATGGAGGAGGTCCAGAGCCTGGATCCGAAGACTCTGGAGATTCTGCATTCCAATCTCGGCGCAGATCTGGCCGTCCTGGGTTCCTATACGGTGGTTCCCGGAGGGAAGGATATTCGTCTTGATGTCAGGGTCCAGGATGTTCACAGTGGGGAGGTCATCGCGGCCCACTCGGAGACCGGCCCTCAGAAGGACTTCCTCAGTCTGGCGGAGAAGGTCGCCGCAGGCTTGAAGACCGAATTAGATATTCAGGAGTCGTCGACTGAAACGAAAACGGCTTCGCTGCCGACCGACCCTGAAGCGGCTCGGCTCTACTCCGAGGGTGTGGAGGCGCTGAGGGACTACGACTACGCCCGGGCGAGGAAAAAACTGGAAGCCGCAGCGGGGCTTTCCCCGGATTCCGCGGCTGTTTCCCTGAAACTCAGTGAGCTCTGGAGGAGACTCGGTTTTCTCAAACGGAGTCTTGATTTCGCCCGTCAGGCCCTGGACGCTTCGAGCGAACTCGACCAGGAGCAGCGTCTGATCGCCCAGGCGCGTGTGGCCGCTCTCTCCGGGAGGCAGGAGGAGGCAATTCGGGCCTGGACCTCCCTCTGGACTTTCTTCCCGGATAATCCGGATTACGGCCTGGCTCTGGCGGATGCTCAGAGTGGAGCAGGGCGGGCCGGGGAAGCACTGAAAACGGTTGGCAGGCTCCGGGCGCTGCCGGAACCGACGGCTTCCGATCCGCGGGTCGATATCGCCGAGGCAAGGGCAGCCGGTGTTTTGGGTCAGCTCCAGAGACAGCTGGATGCAGCTTCCCGGGCGCTGGCCCGGGCCCGGGAACTGGGGGCGCGACAGCTGGAGGCCCAGAGTCTCGGGATAGAGGTCGATGCCCTGATTCCCCTCGGAAGGATTGCGGAGGCAGAAAAGGCCTGTCGGGATGCCGAGAAGATCTGGAAGGAACTCAGGGATCCGAGCGGTGTCGCCGGAATCCTCCATCAGAGGGCGGTTCTCGCCTATCGTCGGGGAGATTTGAAACAGGCCGGGACTCTTTTCGAAGAGATGCTGAGCGCCTACGAGAAACTTGGGACTCAGGGAGGCATTGCGAAGGCATGTACCGGTCTGGGAGGAGTTCGTCTCGCCGAAGGAGATGCCGAAGGCGCCAGGCATTACTTTGAAAAATCGGCTGCGATCTGGGAGAAGGTTGGGAATCCTCGGATGCAGGCTTCCGCATTGGGGAATTTGGCGGTCCTGGCCCAGCGCCAGGGGGACTTTTCGTCGGCGATCGACAATCTGGAACGGGCCCGGGTAATTCTGAGTGATGCCGGGGCCAGGGATGGAGAGGCTGTTGTTTTAAGGAATATTGCGGCGACCTACTATGGGAGAGGGGATCTGGAAGAGGCGAGGAAGGCATTTGAACAGGCTGTCGCTCTGGACCGTCAGACGGGCCATCGGGCGGAGCTGGCTGGCAGCCTCTTCGCTCTTGGGGATGTACTGACTGAGAATGCCGAGTGGAGTGAAGCTGCCCGGCGCTTTGAAGAGAGTCGGAAGATTTCTTCGGAAATCGAGGATCGGGCGCAGGAGGCCCGGGCGGAATTCGGCAGTATCGTGCTCCGATGCGAACAATACCTGCTCGATCCCTCTTCGGGTGATCCACCCTACAAGGAGCTGGGGTCGATTCGAAAAAAACTGCAGGACGCCGGTGTCAAAGATGCCGCGATCTTAGCCGGCGTATTGATGGTGAGACTGGACGAAGCCGGTGGCAATCTCGATGGAGCAGCGAAGACGCTCGCCGAACTCAAGAGTCAACTGAAGGATGTTCCCGATGTCGGAACGCAGGTGGCGGTACGGGTGGCCTCTTCTCGTCTGAAGGCTCTCAACGGGAAAACGGCAGAGGCAGTCACCGAGCTTCAGGGCCTGCAACAACAGGTGGAGCAAAGTGGAATACTCAGCCTGGGATACCAGGTCCGTTTGGCTCTCGGGGAGGCCATGCTGAAGAGCCCGGGAATGAAGGAGCAGGGACGACGTGTCCTCGAAGAGCTGAAGAATGAAACGGCCCCACGTGGCTGGAGGCTGCTCAATCGAAGGATCGAGCGTCTCGGGAAGGCGGGCTCCTGAGCCGGGACTCTGATACCATCGCGCCATGATGCAGGAGGCCTCACCTCAGTGGATCGATGATCGGCAGGCCCTGGAAACCCTGGCCGAGCGTTGTCACGAGGCTCGCCGGATGGCCCTGGATACCGAGGCCGATTCTCTGCACTCCTACTTTCACAAGACCTGTCTCGTTCAGGTCAGTGTCGAGGGACATACGGCGGTGATCGATCCCCTTGCCCTGGGCCGAGAGGGTCTGATTCCCCTGTTCAAGGTGCTCGCCGACCCCGAGGTTGAGGTTCTGATGCATGGTTCGGACTACGACATGAGGGTTCTGGACCGTGATTTCGGCGCCCATGTCTCCGGATTGATCGATACCCAGGAGATGGCCCTGATCCTGGGAGAACCGAAGACCGGTCTGGCGGCTCTGCTGGAGAAGGAGTTCGGGATCCTTCTGGAGAAGAAATACCAGCGTGCTGATTGGGGTCGGAGACCCCTTTCAGCGGAGATGCTTGCCTATGCCGCTGCAGATACCATGCATCTGGCGGCTCTGGCCGAGCGTCTGCGGAAGGGCCTGGAGGAGATGGGGCGCTGGGCCTGGGCTCAAGAAGAGTTTCGGCGCCTGGAGCAGGTTCGATATTGCGAAAAAGAGGAAGATCCATGTGCTTTCGAGCGCATCAAGGGAGGAGCCCATCTCAAGGGTGTGGCCCGAGACAGGCTCTTTTCCCTGCACCGCTGGCGCGAGAGGAAGGCTCGGAGTCGCGACGTGCCTCCATTCAAGATTCTGGGCAACCAGGCACTGGTGGCGCTTGCGGGACTGGAGGGTGATCCGACGCCGGCGCTCGTGGAATCCCTGCCCGGAGTCGGGCCACGTCTCTATCGTCGTTTCGGTCGGGAAGTCCTCCCGCTGATCCGGGAACCCTCGAAGGCGCCTGTATGTCGGAGGCGCCGCACTGGGAAGGAACTCAGTGCCACCCAGCGGTCCCGACTCAAGGAACTGCTGATCCTCAGGGACAAGGTCGCGGAGGAATTGGGAATTCAGGGAGGGCTGCTCTGTTCCAGGGCTCAGGCCCAGTTGATCGCGACATTGGATCCCATTCCCGAAACCATCAGGGCCCTGCAGTCGGCCGGTCTCAGAGGCTGGAGGCTTGAGGTCCTCGGAGAAGTTTTTCTCAAAGGGCTCCGGGAGGGATTTAATTCCGGCGGGAAAGGATGAAGACGAGAGATTCCGGTGGACTGAAAGGGGTTGATGAGCTGCCGCTGCGTGCGGCCCGGCCTTTACGACGGGTTATTGCCAGCCTGATCGACATGTTGATCTACTGTCTCATCACCGTCCTGCTCTTTCTGCCGATTGCCAGGGACCTCCCCCGGGATGGAGCTGTCCTGGAGATCCTCAGCGAAGCGGCTGGAGATCCGGCCTGGCTTGCTCATGTGGCGGGGGTCTTCGGGCTCTGGATCGCAGTCTGGTGGGCCTACTTTATCCTCGGCTGGGGTCTTGTCGGTGGTACTCCGGGACAACTTCTGATGGGACTCCGGGTTGTTGACAACAGGGGACACAGCCCTATCGGAGCGACCCGGGCCCTGATGCGGCTGCTGGCCTATTGCAGTTCCTCGTTGACCTTCCTGACGGGACATGTCTTTGCGGTGTTCAGAAAGGACCGACGAAGTCTGCACGATCTTCTGGCCGGGACCCGTGTCGTCCTGCGCAGCTCACTGCCGGTGGAGAAGAGCGGCATGGCGGCGGATCCTCTCGGCGCCGAAATTCCGCTCGAGTCTTCGGATGATGAAGTGCCCCCGAGCCATGTCCTGATAGTGGCGCATGAAGAGGACGTTGATCGTGGCGCCTCCGAGAGCCCCGACGACGGGGATGCCCTCTGCTAGGATTTTCTCGGAGACGACGGTATTGAATCGTGAGGCGATCCGGGCGATCAGTCTGGCGATCAACGGCGCGCCCTCGCGAATCGAGCCCTGTCGGCTGATGTACTGAGCTGCCTCGCTGACGGCCCGTGCGAGGGCCGCGCGAACTGCAAAATAGCCGCTTTCTCCGGCATCATCCGCCGGAGTATCACCGCCGAAAGCGAAGACCTCGAGGCAGGCGAGGCCCGCTGAGGGATCTGTCAGCTCTTCGCCCTCGCTTTGGGCGATCTCAGCGATCGAGCGCATGATCAGGGTTGTCGTAATGGGAAGTTCGATACTTAAAGCTGGTAGACCGAATGCGCCTCCGACAGCTCCACTGAGCCCCGACAGAAATCGATGACCTCGGTCATGAATGCGCCCCCGTGAGATCTGCTTCGGCAGGCTCAGGACAGCAAGTCGGAGGGCGGAGTTCAGGGCTTTCGAGGAGGCAAAATTGATGATGCGCGAGGCGCCGTCGGGGAGGCGGTCGAGAATGGCCTCAATCGGAGAGCCGATGAGATCTGAAATTCGGGCGATCAGGCCCGGGGATTCGAGCAGCGAGAGTGCGTACTCAAGCTCCGCAAGGGCTGCGGGATCGATCTCGGGCCCGGCAGGTTGAGCTAAGTGTTCACTCATCTCCCTCATTCTGCCTGAACCGGCGGAGGTCTTCCAGTACTTCTCCCGCATGTTCGGCCGGATTGACCGAGGGATAGGCCTTGAGAACCTTTCCATCGGGACCGACCAGGTAAGAAATCCTCTTGGGCAGAGGGAGAAGAGCGCGTGCTGCTCCCACGGCTTGAGCCAGTTTGTGATCAGCATCCGAAAGCAGGAGGAAGGGAAGGTGGTACTTCTCAGCGAACTTTCTGTTTTTCTCCGGTGTGTCATAGGAGACGCCGAAGACCCGCAAACCCTCCTCGGAGACATCTTCCCAGCGATCCCGGAGGGTGCAGGCCTCTTTCGTGCAGCCGGGTGTGTCGGCCTTGGGATAGAAATAGACGAGGTAGTACCCGCCTTCGAGTTCAGACGAGGAGACGGTGCTGCCGTCATGGGCTCTGAGATTAAAAGATGGGAAGTTATTTCCTGCTTTGATCATGGCATCTCCAGCGAATAGATATTGAGTACTGCTCAGGAGGAATAGAAGAAGAGTGAATCGTTTCATGTTTCCTTAAACATCAGGGAGGGGAAATCTATTTCAGAAAGGGGGAAGCGCAGGGGTCGTAATCCGGAACCGGAGCGGCAAACCGATGCCGGAACCGGAACCGGGGCGGTCGTGGATCTTTGAGCGGAATACATGGGCCGGGCATAACCCTGGTATCCCGAGTCGGAGGAAGTGGGCGGTGGCAGAAAGCGATGCGGCCGTGGGATATTCCGACCACTTCGAGTGTGACTCTGCCGGCTCAGTTTGGCGTTTCGGGCTTCAAATCCGGCCACGGCATCGGCTCGGATGTAACGGATTTTGTCGTTTTCCGTAAGATTCAGGAGGAAGGCCTGCAGCTGTCCCTGCTGTGCCATGATAGCAGCCGACAGCCCGCCGGTGCCGGGAACAGCAGGAGGATTGTATTGCCGATAGATCTGATGATTGCCGCTGGAGTCTTGTTCTTCCTCCTGTGTCTGCTTCTCGCGATGGCCGGGACGGCTGTCGCCGAGCGGGAGAGGAGAGCCGTACTCATTTCGGCATCCCTGGCTTTCATCTCCCTGCTCATCCTGTTGGCCTTCCTCCTGCGCCCGGAGCTGCTCGTCTTCAGGGGACTGGCGTGGGTGATCCTGACTCTGGCCGGAATTCTCGTTTTACTTCTGCTTCTGAAATGGATGCCGGCCGATGAGAGAGCTTCGATGGAGGGCGTTGAACGCTTCGACGAGCGGGATCATATGTTTGCCCGGGCCGAGCTGAAATACCATCCGAAACTATTGCGGTCCTGGGAGAAGATGAGCCCGGAGAAAGCGGAAATCGACCGCAAGATCCATGTCCTGCCCGAGCTGGGAGAGCAGGGAAGTCGATTTTTCGATGAGGCCCTCTCCCCAATGGCCGCGGCGGCCTTTTCGGTTCTGGAGCGTTCCTACCCGGCTCTGGTCGACCGTTGTCCGGCGTCGATGAAGGGCCTCGAGGGGGAGGAGCTGTTTGAAGCTCTCCAGCTGCTGGCCTCGCGATATGGCGCTGTTGATCTTGGTGTGACACGGACGCGCCCGTGGCATTACTACAGTCACGGTGGACGACAGGCTGAGGAGTGGGGGAGGGAGATCGAAGCTCGCGAGGAGACGGCCATCGTCATCGTGGTTCCCATGGATTTCCGCACGATCCGACTTGCTCCGACGGCAGCCGTTCTCATGGAGTCTTCAAGAATGTACGTCGAGGCCGCCACGATCGCCCAGATGGTGGCTGAATTCCTCTGTCTCCAGGGATACGAGGCCCGTGCCCACGTCGATGCGCGCTATCAGGTGCTCTGTGTCCCTCTGGCCGAGGCCGCCGGACTGGGACATGTCGGTCGGATGGGGATTCTGATGCATCGAATCTACGGACCCTGTATTCGTCTCTCCGTGGTGACGACCGAAGCGGAACTCCCGGAAACTTCTGGAGACTATTCCTGGATGGAGAATTTCTGCAGGATCTGCAAGAAATGTGCGAAAAACTGTCCCTCGCGGGCTATTTTGGACGGGCAAAGGCCGTCGAGCCGAAACTTCAGCCACTGGTCCATCGATCAGGAGTCCTGTTACAGCTTCTGGAGGAGAGCGGGAAGTGATTGTTCCGTCTGTATCGCTTCCTGCCCCTTTACCAAACCGGACAGCGCGGTTCATCGTCTCGTCCGCTGGGCGATCCGACGAAATCCCCTGCTGCAGCGGCTGGCCCTGCTGGGAGACGATCTCGTGTATGGAAAGAAATTCCGGATGCGCTCGAAAAACCCCAGGCCCAACGAAATACATAAGATTCTGAGCTGAGGATTCCCGGGCTTCCCCGGGTCTCGATTTTGCTCTCAGTGCCTTTGAAGATGGAGGATGCTTTACTATGGGTGGCGTGAGCCGGGAAGGAGAGTCTTTGAGATTCCTGTCGAAATCTGCACTGCTGATGCTGCTTCCCCTGTTTGCGGCATGCGCCCGGTCGCCGGCTCCGATTCGAGGATCCCGTTCCGCACCGGAGCGGATCGTATCTCTGTCGCCCGGGATCACACAATCGATCTTCGAGATGGGTTTCGGGCCGAAGCTTGTCGGCGTCGGTCGCTTTGACAGGGTGCCGGAGGCCGCCCGGAAGCTGCCTCGCGTTGGGGGTTACGTGGATCCGAACTGGGAGGCGATTCTCCGCCTGAAACCGGATCTGATGCTCGTCATGGAATCGCAGGCAGATATTCAATCCCGGGCGGAGAGCCTTGGT
>JANTFG010000009.1 GCA_024763555.1 Thermoanaerobaculales bacterium | reverse complement strand
GGGCGCCGGGGGGCCGGATTGCGGCGATTCCGCCGGAAGCATCCAGATGGACCCTGGACCATCTCGTGGGATCGAGGTGGGGCAGGAGGGCAAGTGTGACCTGGTCACGGCGGCGAAGGTGGCCCTCAAAAAGAGGTTCGAGCTCCAGGTTGAGAATCCCATCACCATTGATGACCAGGATGGGTCCTTCCGAGCCCAGAAGACCTCGATCGCGGGCGAGGGCCAGTCCTCCGGCTGTTTCCATCTGAATCTCTTCTCTCGAAAACTTGAGGGAGGCGCCGGGGGGCTTCATCTTGAGGGCGGCGGACTCCAGCTTTCCGGGCAGCCACCAGCTGTTGACGACGATTCTATTGCTGAAGCGGACGGCAAGTCGGAGGGCGGAAGCGATCAGAGGACCGTCGGGAAGGGGCATGGCGGGTTTGGGCAGGAAATCCGAGAGGGGTTGAAGACGCTCTCCCCGCCCCGCAGCAAGGATCATTGCGCTGGATATTCCGGACTTCATCGCTCAAGAGTAGCCTGAACGAAGGCTTCTGTCGATTTCTTCTCGCCGGGTTTTCCGGGCCGGTGTAGGATGAGTCCATGAGGCACGTGGTGTATGGAACGGCGGGTCATATCGATCACGGGAAGACGGCTCTCGTCAGGGCCCTGACGGGAACGGATTGCGACCGGCTGCCCGAGGAGAGGGAGCGCGGGATCACGATCGAACTGGGATTCGCCCGGTTGGAAGGCGGGGGGAAGACCCTCCATTTTGTTGATGTCCCCGGTCATGAAAAGCTCGTTCACACGATGATTGCCGGGGCTTCAGGCATCGATCTCGCACTCCTCGTCGTTGCGGCGGACGAGGGCGTCATGCCGCAGACGCGGGAGCACCTGGAGGTGATCCGCCTGATGGGTGTCAGCGGAGGCGCGGTCGCCCTGAGCAAGATCGATCTTGTCGACGAGGAGACAGCCGATTTCGCCGTGGAGGAGATCCGGGAGATCCTCCAGGGCACGGCCTTTGAAGATGCGCCGATTCTCCCGGTTTCAGCCCGCAGCGGCGAGGGAATCGAAGCCCTGCGAAACATACTCTTTGAGCAGGCGGAGGGCGCCCGCCCCCATGACATTGAGGGGCGCCCCTTCCGTGAACCGGTGGATCGTGTTTTTTCCCTGGCCGGGGCGGGAACAGTCATCACCGGAACTTCGCTCTGGGGAAAGCTGGAAAGCGGCGCCACCGTCGAACTCAAGCCGGGAGACATCTCCGCCCGGGTCCGCAGAATGCATGTCCACGGCGAGGAGCGCGGCGAGGTCGAGGCCGGAGAAAGGGTGGCTCTCAACCTGGCGGGATTAAAAACTTCCGACTGCCCAAGGGGAGCGCAGATCATCAGCCCGGGACCGTGGAGAACGACCCGTCTTGTCACGCTGCGCCTGGAGTTGCTGAAGGTGGCCCCGGGGCCGCTGGATGAGGGGGATGAGATCGAACTCCATGCCCTGGGCGCCCGCAGTCCCGGTCGGATCGACCGCCTGGCGGAACGCCCCCTGCGGCCGGGTGCGGCTGTCAATGCTCAGATTTCGCTGGAGAAGGAGATGCTGCTCTTTCCCGGAGACCGGATCATTCTCAGACGCCCTTCGCCGGTCAACACTTTTGCCGGCGGGCAGGTTCTCGATGCGGCCTTGAGGAGATTCAAGCGCCGGGATGCCGCCGGGCTGGCGGATCGTCCGCCGGTGCATCGCAGGGACTGGCCGGAATTGGTGGAAAGATGGATCCTCGAGGCCGGCCTTGAAGCGCCGACTCCGGAAGATCTTCGCGGGAGGCTGGGTCTGCTGCCGGGCGCCGCAGAGGCGCTGATGGGACAGGTGCTGGCCCGGAAAAAAATCCGGGTCCTCAGCGGCCAGCCGCCTCTTCTCGTCGGGTCTGAGCTTCTCGAGAAGCTTCTGGACGAGGCCCGGCAAGATCTCAGCAGGCGCCTGGAAGAGATGCAGCTTTCCAACGGAATTCCTGCCCGGGATTTCATGAATGGCCTGCTTGCCGCCCACCTCCGGCCCTATGCCGGTCCTTATCTTGAGCTTCTTCAGCGCGAGGGCGTGTTGGATCTCCGGGAGGGTCGGGTGTTGCCGCCGGGCGCCTCGGCCCATATGCAGGGGGAGGGCGCCGAGATGGCGAGGCGGCTGGAGGAGTTCTATCGAAAGCGCGGCGTCGATCCCCCGCCCGCTCATGAAGCGGCCCACCTGCTCAATTTCAAGCCCTCCGCAGTCGAGGGTGTCTGCAAATTCCTGACTGAGCGGGGCGTGCTTCTTCGCCTCGATGGAAAGTGGCTGATTCACCGCGAGGTGCTCGAGGAAATCTCTGCCTCGGTCCGCAGCTGGGATGTCGAGGATTTCGGTGTGGGAGAATTTAAGGACCGCTTTCAGTTGACCCGAAAACTGGCCATCCCGATTCTCGAGTGGCTGGATTCGGAACGGGTGACGATTCGGCTGGGAAACCGGAGAAGGATATTCGGCCGAAGGGGATAAACTGCGGAGTTGTTTCGAGTCCCGGAAGGGTGAAGGGGGATGAGATGATCTCAAAGCGAGTCTCCCGATACTTTGGAAGCCGGCTAGCCTGCCTCGGTCCGGCCCTGTTTTTCTGTCTCGGTCCGGCGGCAGGGTGCGCGACGAGGTCTGTTCAAGCGGATGCTGTTCCATCGCAGTTCCGGTCAAGAGTGTCCTTCGAGAGAATACCGGTTCCCGGGGCGGAGGCCCGGATCGATGCGCGCCACGAACGGACGCGGAGTAGTCCTCGGGAGGCCCTTGAGATGCCGAAGGTGCCGCCGGCCTTCATCGCTGCCGCTCCGGTCCGGGCGCAGGTCGCGGTCCGAATCACAATAGGGGCCGACGGCAGGGTGGAGCGCGTTGAATCGAGTCCACTTCATCCCTCCGATGCCGGAAAATGGGTGGAGCTGCTGATTGGGGCCATTCGCAAGGCTGCTGCCGGATGGAGCTTCTACCCCGCCATGGAACGGGAGCTGAGCGATGGCCCGGATACCGACGGGGACGGCAAGCCCGACTGGATCAATGTCGTGGAAGCGAAACCCGTCTCCGTTTTTTTCGACGCCGTTTTTACATTCTCGGCCGAGAAGGGGCGAGGCACTGTCGACACCAGTCTCCCTTCGCCCTGATCTCCCGAACTCCCTTCAGGGTTCATCCCGCGCCGGGGGGTAGCTTCGATCGCTGAGAACGCGGGCCGAGGTGCTGGAGAAGCTCGAAAATTTCAGACGGATTCGGGCCGTGTATACCAGCCACGCATCCGTCGGTTGGCCATCATCTGAAGGTGGATCCATGCGCCATGTCGCCAGGAATCCGGAAAACCAGCGGTTGAGGCCCGTGTTCGGGATCAGCGGCACGTAGCGATCGCATCTTCCTTCCGGGGTGATGTGGACCAGGCTCTGGAAGGAGACGGTACGCTCGCCTGACGGCGCCCGAAAACGGATTCTCTTCGGCTTTGCCAGGGAACTCAGCTCGCTGTGCGGCGCCGCCCGAAGGGCGAGGAGGCGACCCGATGGGGGGGGGAGGCTGGGCTCGATGGCGGCTGGGGGGCTTCCGGGGTCCGGGAAGGCAAACTCCTGGTGGATAATCGTTGCCTCTTTGACCCGTGATTCGACGTTCATCTCCAGGACCACCCACGAGGATCGGGGAATATCCCCCGTGTGGGCCGGAATCCACTTGCTGTCCCGTACGCCGGAGATCAGGCTTGAGACCAGACCTGGAAAGGGAATGTCCAGGGGGACGGCTCCGGAGCATTCACCCTGATTCGTCACGTAGGCGGCGACGACAGCCCTTCCTGCGACATTTGTCTTTGCAGGCGGCGTTGATGCTTTGAGCCGGGGAATCCCGTCGACCTGGGCGACAAATGGGTTTGCAGCGGCCAGTTCGACCTCGGGAACGGGAAGCGGGATTTCGACTTTCAGCCTTTGCTGCCACGCACGGGTTGGAGTATCCGTCGCGGAGGAAACTCCGCAGAGAAGGAGAAGAGCCGTCGAAACGGAAAGAAAATTCCTCAACATGATCCGATCTTAACATCATCGGCAGGGAAGCCGCTGATGGAGCCCAGGCGACCTGCGGCACTCGCCGGGATTTTCCTTAGTGCTGCTCCCTTCCGGGCCTGACACGATTCGGAAAGCGACGATGCGCAGGACCCGGACTCCAACAGCGGCTTCCGGGAAAGTGGCGGAGAGGGCGGGATTCGAACCCGCGGTGGAGTTACCCCCACACACGCTTTCCAAGCGTGCTCCTTCGGCCACTCGGACACCTCTCCATACATACTGAAAAGAACTGGCGGAGAGGAAGGGATTCGAACCCTTGGACCTCGTGAAAGGTCAACGGTTTTCGAGACCGCCCCGATCGACCACTCCGGCACCTCTCCACATCGGGGAAGGCATTCTACGATGAAACTCGTCTCTTGGCAAAGAATTGTTTGAGAAGGGCCTCGGACTCTTCCGCCATCAGGCCTCCGCGCTGGGCAATGGGGGGACCTGATCGGGGATCTTCAGCAAGATCGATCGCGCCTCCGCAGGCACCCATTCGGGGGTCTGAGGCAGCCCAGACGATGAGATCGATGCGCGCCTGGCGGCAGGCCTCAAGGCACATCGGGCAGGGCTCAAGACTGACGTAGAGCGTACATTCTTCCAGGCGCCAGTCACCAAGCAGTCGACCCGCCTCACGCAGCACGAGGATCTCAGCATGGCCGGCAGGATCGTGTTCGACCTCCCGGCGGTTTCCACCACGCGCCAGGATCTCATCCCTGCGGGTGAGAATCGCACCTACGGGAACCTCGCCGCGCCGACCCGCCTTTCGAGCTTCCTCCAGTGCCGCCGCCATGAAACGACGGTCGTCCTCACTGAAGGCCCAGGAGGGCAGCACCGCCTTGATCCGGATCCTACTTGAGTTCGATCCTGTCTCCGACCTCGATGGGCGCCCAGCCCTTGGTGATTACGGCGGTCGAATACCCGTCTTCTACCGTAAGGATACCCAGTTCTCCCAGCAGCAAGCGGGGCATTCCTTCGACCGGGTTGTCCCGGAAGATTGTTGCGAATTGTCCGGGATAGACCCCTTCCGCTTCGGAGAGATCAACCATGACCGTAATTCCTGCGGTTGCGCCGACGATGTCCTCACGGTTGAAGACGATCATGCCGGTCGGATTCCCATTTGGTGCGTCGCAGCGATCTGTCGGTTCAGGGTCCAGAACGAGCGGCACGGGGATCGGTCGGAAGGGCAGGAGGACGTCCCCGATGGAGACGTTGTCGCAGGCCAGTCCAATCTTCGCGATCGAAGTGTTTTCCTGTGCGCAGATGACCTTGAGCTGTCCGACCTGGGCATACAGGATTCCCATGCTTGCCTTTGATGCCGGGTGAAAGACTTCGCGCATGCGGTGGAAAATGAAGAAACGATCTCCGGCCTGGATGCCCTGTTCCGCGCCACCGTTGAGGTAGACGATGTTCCCCTCGGTGAAATGGCCCTGGTATTGCATCGTCTCCGCTGAGCTGATCGTCAGCCCAAAGATGCTTTCATCCTTGAAGAGGCGGGCAAAGCAGTAGACATCCGACGAATTCCCTAAGGGATAGGGAAGCCGGGTATCGGTTGGTTCGGGGGCGGCTGCCGCTTCGGGTTCCGGCGTCGGCTCGACTTCTTCCGCGACCGGCTCCGGCTCGGCCTCCTCGACCGCCAGGTTAATCACAACCGGGTCACCGGGGTAGATCCAGTGAGAGTCCTTGATGTAGGGGTTTTGTTCCCAGATCTGAGGCCAGAGGTATGGATCCTGCAGATACTGTTGGGCGAGATCCCACAGTGTGTCGCCCCGAACCACAATGTGGACCGTACTTCCCTCGGGGAAGTCCGTCGGCGGGTCATAGGGGGTCCAGTGGTCACCAAGCAGGTGCAGGGGCTGGGGCGGTGGAGCCACCGAAGCGCCCATCACAGATATCGGCATGGTGATCAGAATGGCGATGATGATCGATGTTGTGACCTTCATGATCCCTCTCCAAGTCCTTGGAAGCACAACCTTAGGGTACTTGAGCTTTGTCAAACCGTCAACTCATGGCACGGAGAATCATGCTGATGACCTCAGTTTTCTTTCACTTTTGCGGCGTCGGGGTCGGTGCAGGCGCCCGTGTCGAGCTTTGCTCACCGCTCTTCCCGTCTTCCGCTCCGGCTTTGGCCTGATCTTTCTGATGCTTCTTTGCCCGTTTTTCCATAAAGGCCTTGAAGTCCTCAGCGGCCTGTTTCATCCCTTCGGTCGCCTCCTGGTCCAAGGCATCCACTTCCGACATCCGGGAGTAGTCCGGATAGTGTTCCTTGAGATACTCGATTCGCCATTTTGTCGCAAGCCATCGCTTGTTGTGGGCATAAAAGACGGCGACCTGGTACTCGTGTGTCGCCAGGATGTCCTTCAATTCACGGATTCGACTCTCAGCCTTCTCGTAATAGCCCGAGTTCGGGTAGAGCGTCACAAGTTGTTCGTAGGCATCCAGGGCCTCATGAAGGGTCGTGAGATCCCGATCCGGACGCATGTGCCTGTTGGAAAAAGTCTGGCCCACCATCAACAGGGCATAATCGCGATCCGGATCATTGGGATAGCGATTGGCAAAGTCCCGGTAGCGGAGACGTGCTTCGGTGACGCTGGCGGTATCCTTGGAGACGGCGTATGTATCCGCCACCCGCAGTGCGGCCTTGTGGCCCAAAGGATCGTTGGGAAAGGTATCGGCGACGAATGAGTAATATTTCCTCGAATCCTTGATCTTTCCCGCGTTGAAAAGATCTTCGGCCTTCTGGTAGATCGCTTCTTTGTCCATGTTGGCGAGTTCAGCCAGTAGTTGATCTTCTTTCGGTGTACTGGAGCACCCCAGGAAGCTCAATGCCAGTAATGAGAGGCAGGTGAGGCGACGAAACATGATCAGGCTCCTTTGAGACAGCTGTCGCGGAGATCGGAAATGGCTGCGCGACGGTCGGGATACGAAAAAACAGACGACCCTGCGACCAGGGTTGTCGCACCGGAACGGACGAGTTCCACGGCGTTTTCGGTGTTGACGCCCCCGTCGACGGCGATTTCCATCTCCGGAGTAATCTTCCGAAGACGACGGATCTTGTCGAGGCTCTCGGGGATGAACTTCTGGCCCCCGAAGCCCGGGTTGACCGACATGATGAGGACAAAATCCACCCAGGAGAGGGCTTCCTCGATGGCGCTCAGAGGAGTCGCCGGATTCAGGGCGACGCCCGGGGACATCCCCAGGGAACGAATCGTCATCAGTTCCCGGTGGAGATGCAGGCAGGCCTCGCAGTGGACCGAGACCCTGGAAACGCCGGCCCGCTGGAGGTCTTCATAGAGCAGATCTGGACGTGTCGTCATCAAATGGGCGTCCAGCTCGAGATCGGTATGCCCGGCCAAGGAGGCAATCACAGGCGGACCGAAGCTCAAATTGGGCACGAAGACGCCGTCCATGAGGTCGAGGTGAAGCATGTCCGCTTCCCCTACGCTCTCGACTTCCCGGTCCAGGCGGGAGAAGTCTGCCGACAGCAGGGAAGGTGCGATTCGAATTCTCACCGGCTGACCCACAGGGAAATAATATCCGAAGGTGAAAAAGGAGCGCCGGCAGGCGGGTACTGACGAAGCACCATTCCTGCAGGGAAACCGGGATACGCGACCTCGTGAAGCCTCCCGATCCGAAGCCGGTTCTTCCGGGCGAATCTCTGCACTACACTGAGGCGGCGGGAAAGGAGTCGGGGCATCACCCAGAGCGGGCGCGGCGGGGTATGGTTGAGAAGAAGGTCCACCTTTTCGCTCGGCGGCAGAATTCGTCCGAATTCAGGGCTGGCGGCGAGAACGGCGTCCGTATTTCCCTCTCCCGAAACTTCGGCTCGACGTCCGAATTGAAGGCCCGCCTCCTCGAGTTTCTGAACGGCCGCCGGCATGCTCAGCCCTTCCAGGTCGGGAACCGAGGTTTTCTCGTGACCCAGTGAGAGCCGGACGTGGACTTCGGAGCCGGACTTGAGGTGAAATCCGCCCGGCGGCTGCTGTGCACCGATCGTGCCGATGGGGGCCGATTTGTTGAAGACCCCGCCTTCATCGAGCATGAACACCAGGCCCCGATCATGACTGAGGGTCTCGGCCTCCCCGGTACTTTTCCCGACGAGATCCGGTACCGTCACGGTTCCGAGGTGAATGGTATAGACCAGCGAGAGCCAGAAGGCCACTCCGGCCGAAAGGAGAAAGGCGATCAGGAGAAACAGACGTCTCAGCATCTTGGAGAATGTACCATGAGCCGGTTCTCCCGGCAGCCCTGAGATCTTAAAATCATGAGCGGGTCAGAAGCCTGTAGAGGTTTTCGGGGAGAATCTTGAGGATGTCGTTGTACAGGACGACAAGCATCAGAATCATCAGGGCAACGAAGCCGACTTCGAGTATCCTCTCTTTCACCTTCATCGAGAGGTCGCGTCTGATGATGGCTTCAATCCCGATGATCGTCAGGTGACCGCCGTCAAGGACGGGAATCGGAAGCAGGTTGAAGATTCCCAGCTGCAGGGAGATGACACCCATCAGCCAGATCAGGGAGTTGAGGCCTGAGCGGGCGGCCTGCCCCGCGATCCGTCCGATGTCGATCGGACCGGACATCTGTTTGATCGAGGCCTTGCCCGTGAAGAGCTTGCCGAGAACCTGGAAGGTCTGAAGGGTCATTCGTCGGCATTCGTGGATGCCCATTGAGATCGCGGCGCCCGGGCCGAGACGCTCGAGGCTCTGGGGAAAGACCATGGAAATTCCAACCCTGCCATCTCCCTTTCCCCCTTCGGGTATGAGTTCCAAATTCAGGATCTCTCCATTTCGATCGATTTTGATGCTGATCTTTTCACCCCCGTGGGGCGAAATCAGGCGGATCAGATCGTAAAACTGCTCCACTTTTTCGCCGTTGACGCTGAGGATGAGGTCTCCCGGTCTGATTCCGGCGAGTTCCGCCGGTTTGTTGGGAATGGTCTGAACGACGCGGGCGTCCAAAGGGGGCAATAACCCGGAATAGCCCAGCCCGTAACGGGTGATCTCCTTCGGCGTCATCTCAAAATTCAGCTCGCGGCCGTCCCGCCGGATCGTGAGGTGAACCTGTTGACCACCTGAGGAAAGGATGGAATTTTCCAGCTCCTCCCAGGTCTCGATTTTTCGTCCATCGAGGCTGAGCACGCGGTCTCCCGGCTCAATGCCGAGGGCCCGCGCGGGAGAGTCGGGTTCGACCCAGCCGACAACCGGCGCCTCAGTCCGATAGGCCGGAACCTCGACGCCCATCATAAAGGCGACTGCCAGGAACACGGCGGCGGCAATCACGTTGGTGATCGGACCGCCGAAGAGAATCAGGGTCCGCTTCCATCGGGGCAGGAGTTCCTCTTCCTCCTCAACCTCGGTGGCGCCGGCCACGTCGGACTCATCCGGGCCGAGCCCCGGGATCCTGACATAGCCGCCGAAGGGGATGAGGCTGATACGATAGTCGGTGCCGCCGCGTTCAAAGCCCCATATTCTCTTCCCGAAGCCTACCGAAAAGATGTCTGCGCGGGCCCCGAGGAAACGAGCCGTCAGAAAATGCCCGGCCTCATGAAGGATGACCAGGACACCGAGAACGAAAAAGAAGGCAAAAAAACTCAGCATGAAAACTCCAGTCCTCCGCCTGAAGCGGAGGAAACCGGCCTCCTATGGGCGCCGATCAGCACAGTATAACTCAGGATCAGCGTGGAAGCCCCGACTGGCGGCTCTGCTGCCTGTCGACCTCGGTGGTGTTTTTGATTGTGAATATTTTCTCAATGTAGAGCTTCGTCTGTTAGGATGAGCGTATGGGCGCTGTGTTTCGGTCCGGCCGGCTCCTCGAGGTCATCTTTCCGGCCCTCTGCCCGGCTTGTGACGGGGAGCTGGGAGGCGCCCGTGTCGGTCTGTGCGAAGGCTGTGTCGGGCAGTTGCTCCCCCTGGCGGGTCCGGGGTGCCCAAGCTGCGGCAGGCCGGTGTCGGGAATGGAAGAATTCTGCCTGGACTGCCTGGAGTCCCCAGGTCCCGGAGATCGGGGATTGGTCTGGGGGGAGTATCAGGGAGTGCTTCGGAGGGCTCTGCTGGCCCTGAAGCATGGTGGTCATGACGAGCTGGCGCCCCTCCTTGCGGATCTTCTTTCCGCGGCACTGTCGACCTGTTCCTGGATTTCGAAAGTCGACATTGTGACGGCCGTTCCATCGCACCCCATTCATCGGATTCGCCGGGGCTATTCTGCGGCCGAACTGCTGGCTCAAGAAGTGGCGAAGCGACTGAATATGAAGTATTCTCCCATCCTCCGTCGGCGTGGGCTTCGCCGGCAGGCGCTCAGGAGTCGGAGTGAGCGCCTGTCACTGGGGTCGAAGGATTTCGTGCTGAGGCGGGAGGCACGAGTGAAGGGCTTCAATATCCTGCTGATTGACGATGTTCTGACGACGGGGGCGACGATGAGGAGAGTTGTCGGTCTGCTCAGACGGGCGGATTCGGGGAAAATTTTTACGGCGGTCCTGGCGTGGTCCGCCCCGAGTGGGAGTTGGGGATGAGCTTATTCGATCAGATGGTGGTCTACGGAATGCCCTTGATTCCGAAGTTCATTGTTGGAAAAGTGGCGCGACGATACGTCGCGGGAGAGCGCCGGGAGGATGCTCTTCGAGCCGTGCGGGAGCTGATGGAAGAGGGGGCGATGGCGACGATCGATGTCCTCGGAGAGGAAGTCAGCGAAAGGGCGAAGGCGGAAGCGGCGGTCGAAGAATATCTCCGTCTTTACGAGATGATCGAGATCGAGGGGCTTGATGCCAACGTGTCCGTCAAGCCGACCCTTCTCGGGCTGAAGATCGACGAGGATTTCTGCAGTTCCAACATCGAGAGGATCGTGGAGCTTTCGCACTCGAAGAACAACTTCGTTCGAATCGACATGGAAGACTGTACGACGACGACCGCGACGCTGGGAATCTATCGGAAGATGCTTGAGCGTTTCGGTACCGAGCATGTCGGTGTCGTCCTCCAGGCCTATATGCGTCGGACGGTCCCGGATATCTCGGATCTTCTCGACCTCCGCCCGAATATCAGGCTGTGCAAGGGCATCTACCGGGAGAGCCGGGCTGTCGCCTGGAAGGACTTCGATACGATTCGTTCGAACTTTATTTACGCGCTCAAGAAACTGCTTCGCGGCGGCGCCTATGTCGGAATCGCCACCCACGATCCACACCTCGTCTGGGCCGGGATGGCCGCGGTCGATGAGCTGGGTCTTGAGCCCGACGCCTATGAGTTTCAGATGCTCTACGGTGTTGATCCGCCGCTTCGTCGGCTGATTCTCGACGCCGGCCATCGGCTGAGGGTCTATGTACCTTACGGGAGAGACTGGTATCCTTATTCGACGCGTCGACTTCGGGAGAATCCAACGGTGGCCCGACACGTCGTCAAGGCCATGCTCGGCATCGGAAGACGCTGAGTGGAGAGGCCTCAATTGAGAAGGGAGTTCATGATGCTAAGAAAAGTACTGATCGCTGCTGTCCTCAGCCTTATCGTTGGTGCAACACAGGTGATGGCTGCCGGGCAGGCCCGGATCTCGGGTTGGGTACATGATTCCGAGGGCAAGGCCATTTCAAACGCCGTCGTCACGATTACGACGGAGGAACAGGCCAGCTATAAAAAGGTCATCGAGGTCAAGGAGGATGGAAGATTCAAGGCCCTCATCCTCGACGCGACCAAGACCTATCTGTTCCACGTGGAAGCGCCGGGCTATATTCCCCACGAGGAGCCCTTCAAAGTGCCGATCGGCACGATGGATAACGAGTTCGAGTTCAGCCTCAAGACGCAACAGGAATCTGTGGCCACGACCGTCGAGGACCTCAAGACCCAGCCGGGTTACAAAGAGTTGGAGGAGGGTCGTCAGCTGGTGAAGGAGGGAAAGAAGGAAGAAGCCCTGAAGCTCTTCGAGAAAGCGGTTGAGCTGGTTCCGGACCTCGTTCCGGCGCTGGAACATCTGGCGGAGCTTCAGTACGAGTTGGGAAAGAAGGATGAGGCCCTGGAAACTGCGAAGAAATGCCTGGAGGAAGATGATGAGAGCCTGGGTTGCCTCGCGGTCGCATCCAACGCCTCCGGCGATCTTGGCGATAAGGAGGCCAGGGACCAGTATATGGCCCGATACCAGGAACTCAATCCCGATGATCCGGCGACCCTGTTCAACCAGGCCGTGGTCTTCCTCAATGCCATGGACGATGCCAAGGCCCGTCCTCTGCTCGAGCAGTGCCTCGATGTTGATCCGGAATATCCCAAGTGTCTCTTTGAAATGGGAATGCTGAAGCTGCGGAGCGGGGATATGGAAGGTGCGAAGGCAGATCTCGAGAAATACCTCAAGGTCGCACCCGAAGGTGAGGATGCCCCGACGGCAAGCGAAACCGTGAAATACCTCTGAGTCCGGACAGCTGGTGAGAAGACCATTTTGCATCGGGGTTGCCGGTGGGACCGGCTCCGGGAAAACCACCGTGGCTGAGAGGATCCTCCAGCGGGTGGGCCCCGGAAGGATTCTCCAGATCACCCAGGATCGCTACTACCGCGACCTCTCGCATCTGCCGATGACCGAACGGGCACATCGAAACTTCGACCACCCGAACTCCATTGATGCAGAGCTTCTCGTCGATCAGCTGCAGGCGCTGCTGGCAGGCAGGCCCGTCTCTCTGCCAAAGTACGATTTCAAGAGGCACCAGAGGCTGCCGGAAGGAGAAGCGGTCGAAGCCCGGCCCGTCATCCTTCTCGAGGGCATTCTGATCTTTGCCCTGCCCGAGATCAGGCGTCTGCTGGACCTCAAGATTTTTGTCGATACCGATGCCGATATTCGTTTCATTCGGCGGCTCCAGCGGGATATCAGAGAGCGGGGACGAAGTGTCGAGAGCGTCATCGAACAATACCTGGAGACGGTCCGTCCGATGCATCTCGAGTTCGTGGAGGCTTCGAAGAGGTGGGCGGACATCATTATCCCGGAGGGCGGCTTTAATCAGGTGGCGCTTGACGTCGTCATCAGCAGGATCGAAAGAGTGGACGAAGGCGCCTTCGAGGATGTAGAGTAGAAAATGCAATGCTCGACATCCTGCTGATCTCTGTTGGAAGAAGATATTCATCCCGCAGGCGGGCACCTGAGCCTGTCGGCGGGGCCGGGGCTTTCCCGATCGGCGGCTGGAGGCGTGGATGAAGAGAATTATTACGATCTCTTCCGGCAAGGGCGGGGTTGGAAAAACGACTTTTGCAGTCAATTTCGCCCTGACCCTCTCGCGGGTGGCGCCGACGATCCTGGTGGACCTGGACACGGGTACCTCTTCAGTGCGAAATACTCTGGAAACGCCCGTCCGACACGATCTCTATCACTTCTTCCGAAGGAAATATCATCTGGCCGACTGTGTCACTCAGCTGGATCGCAGCCTCGATCCCGATGGCCTCTTCAGGAATTTCTCTTTTATCGCTGCGCCGATGCACTCCATCGAGGAAATCACAAACTGGAGCGATGATTCCCGGTGGAAGCTGGTTCATGCCATTAATCAGCTCCCGGCGGATTTTGTCATTCTGGATCTCAGGGCGGGCCTGGATGCCAACGTCATCGACTTTCTTCCCCTGTCGAACTCCGGGATTCTGGTCTTTACTCCCCATCATCCTGCGGCAACACTGGCGGCAGGCGACATTGTCAAGAGCCTGCTCTTCCGGAAGCTGCGTTTTATCTTTTCACCCGACTCGCCCTTTTTCCGCGAAAATCCGGGAGTTGCCGGGCAGCATCGTCTCGTCAACGATCTCCTGAACTCGGTGGAAGACGTCTACGAGGATGGTCTCCCGAATCTCGATGCTTTCCTCGAAGATCTCCTCGAATCTCTCGGCGAGAGTCCCTATCTTCAGACCATCGTCGATGTGGTGCATTCATTTGGTGTCTACTTCGTTCTCAACATGTTCGACGGTGTCAAAGAGAGCTACGAAACCGCCGTTGAGCCTTTCGGGCGTTATCTCAGGAATCACCTCTCTTCGAAACTCCGCCTGACAAACCTCGGCTGGGTCGTCAGGGACGAGGAGATTCACAAGGCGAACTGTGAACGCCGCCCGATTCTTCTCCACCCTTCCGAGGAAGACCGGTCGGCCCCGGAACCGGTGGATCCGATCATGGCGGAACTTGCGTCCCTGGAGACTTCGATTCTCGGTCTCCCTGCTCCCCGGAAGGAAACTGAGAAGAAGCCCACTCTGCGAGATGAGATCCTGGATATCCGGGCTGAAGCTGCGGTGGATCGTCAGCTTGAGATCCTCAACTCCATGTATCAGACTGAAGGTTCAATGCAGGTCCGGAACAACTTCGCCTACATCACACATCGGATTCTTCACGTGCTCCGAAATATGCCGGTGGAGAGTTTCGGGCAGTCCCGGCTGTTGACGCCCCTTGAGATTTTCCACAAGATATTTCCCCGGAGTTTGAGCTGAGAATTCAGGGGGTCGGCAGTGCTATGCTGTAGGAGATTACGGGACCCTCGGGTCTTTTAGGGGAGAGTTGAATGTCCGGTCACAATAAATGGAGCACCATCAAGCACAAGAAAGCCCGCGAGGATGCCAAACGCGGGAAGGTCTTCACCAAAATCATCCGTGAGATTACGGTCGCCGCCCGCCAGGGTGGAGGGGATCCGGATTCCAATCCACGACTTCGGTCTGCGGTGGCTGCGGCGAAGGCTGCCAATATGCCCCTCGATAATCTCAAACGGGCAATTCAACGGGGCACCGGGGAGCTGCCGGGTGTCACCTACGAAGAGACCAGTTATGAGGGCTATGGCCCGGGTGGCGTGGCGGTCATGCTGGAGTGTCTGACGGACAACAAGAACCGAACGACGCCCGAAGTCCGCCATCTCTTTACAAAAGCGGGCGGGAACCTGGGCGAGAACGGCTCCGTTTCATGGCTGTTCACGCGTAAGGGTCTGATTCTCATTCCACGAAGCGAAGGGCTTGATGAGGATCAGGTGATGGAGATTGCGCTCGAGTCCGGGGCCGAAGACCTCGATACTGAAGACCCCGAGTATTTTCGCGTCTTCACCGCGGCCGATGAGTTGCACCAGGTCAAAGAAGGCATCGAGGCAGGCGGGCTGACGGTCGAAAGCGCGGAGTTTGATATGGAGCCTTCGACCACCGTGAAGCTTGAAGGCAAGAAGGCGCAGCAGATGATCCGGCTGATGGAGGCCTTTGAGGATCATGACGACGTGCAGAATGTCTGGGCCAACTTCGAGATGGACGATGAACTGCTGGAGAGTCTCTCCTGAGAATTGACTTTCTCAGCGGGTTCAGAGACCGGAGGCCGAAGATCCGATGGCGGGCCCGGTTTCGGGTCGGGTGAGGGGAGGCTCCTGGTGCCGGATCTCCGTTTTCCCGGGGCGAGACCATGAGATGGGTCCTGGGTATTGACCCGGGTTCGGCGGCAACCGGTTGGGCCTTCGTCGGTCGGGACGGCTCCAGGTACGCCTTGAAGGCCTCCGGGGTGATTCGGCCGAAGGGGCCGAGTCGACCGGCTCGCCTCGGCAATCTCTCCCTCCGGCTGGACGAACTGCTGGAGGAGTTGATACCGCAGGAAGCAGCTGTAGAAACCCCCTTTTCCGGAAAAAATCCAAAATCCGCCATCGCCCTGGCCGAGGCCCGGGGTCTCATCCTCGGCGTGCTGGGCCGCAGGGGCATCGAGGTGACGGGCTATTCCCCGGCGGAGGTCAAGAAATCTATTGTCGGTACCGGACGGGCGGAAAAGTCCCAGATGATCTACATGGTCCGACGTCTGCTGGCCCTGGATTTCGACCCGCCGTCGGATGCCGCCGACGCGATGTCGATCGCCCTGACTCACCTGGCTCGTCGCCGAAATATCCCCTCATAGGGATATGAGAGGACTGTTGTGGGGTCGGAGCTTCAGGGACCTGGGAGGGGTTTTCACTCTGGTCTCATGGGACCGGTCAATCTTCGGGTCGACCGTCTTGACGCTCGGAGCTGGGGGTGCTAGCATTCGCTACCTTTCTGAGGTGCCAGGAGAGTTCAGAAGGGTAGGCGCCGGTTTTTTTTCGAGATTTGCTCTTGTCGGAAACCGGCGAATAGGTCACAATCGAAAGTTGTAGAGAGACTCGGGAACTTTTCCGCGTCGGGAAACTCGAACCAATTGAGGAGGATCATCGTGCAATTCGGAACACTCATCAACTATTTCCGCCAGGGCGGCCCCATGATGTGGCCCCTTCTCTTTTTCTCCCTTCTGGCACTGACTTTCATTATCGAGCGTTGGTTCGTCTTTAATAAGGCGAAGGTCAACGTCGGTGAGTTTTTGCCGAAAGTGCGGAAGGCACTTCTGGTTAACCGGAACGTCAAGGAAGCCATCAAGGCCTGTGAGCAGAATCGCGGTCCCGTCGCATCCGTGATGAAGGCCGGTCTCCTCCGCTATGGACACAGCCGCGAGGATATCGAGAAGACCATCGAAAATGCCGCGATGTACGAACTCGATCGACTCGAGCGTCGTATGGGGATTCTGGCCACGACGGCCAACGTTGCTCCCATGCTTGGCTTCCTCGGAACCGTGACCGGAATGATCAAGTCCTTCGCGACCCTCGCGGAGCAGGGCCTGACCAACCCCGGCGCTGTTGCAGCCGGAATCTCAGAGGCGCTGATTACGACCGCAACCGGCCTGATCATCGCGATTCCAGCCCAGCTCGCGTACAACTGGTTCAACACCAAGATCACCCGTTTCGTTCGGGACATCGAGACCGCTACCAATATGCTCATGGAAACCTTCATCGAGATGGATTCCCAGCGCTACGGCGGTGGCGACGCACCCGAAGCCTAAGTCGAATTTACGCGGGAAGGGAGAGCCACTCATGGCTATTATTCGCGGAAGAGAGAAAAAGGGTGGCGGCGAGATCTTCACCGCCTCGATGGCGGATATCGTCTTCCTGCTCATCGTCTTTTTCGTGTTGACCTATAACACGGAGGTCGATCGAACCAAAGTCACCCTCCCGAAGACCCTGGTTCGCTCGGAGATCGACAAGAAGGCGGCCGTGATCTCGGTGTCCTCGCCGGAGGACCGGAATGGTCCGGAGGTGACTCGGGTCTCAACCGGTGAGGAGATGTCTCTGCCGGTGGGAACCAAGGAAGAGATTATCACCTTCGCCTCGACGGTTGTCGCGCAGGACCCCAACAAACAGTTTGTCATCAAGGCGGACCACGGCGTCCACTACCAGAAAATCGATGACATTTTGGATGCGCTCAAGCAGTCCAAGGTCAAGGTCATCTACCTGCTTTCCGATCAGAAGACCGTCGGCGGAAAGTGAGGGGGGATTTCGGATGCCAATTCTCAAGCTCAAGAAACGTGAAATCGAGAGTGAGATTTTTACCGGCTCGATGGCCGACATCTCCTTTCTACTGATTATCTACTTCATGGTGACCTCGGTGTTCTCCGCGACACGCGGACTGGACTTCGCGCTTCCTGAAGACAATAACGATACCCCTGAAATCAAGCAGGAGGACTCCATCGACATCCTGGTTCAGCCGGGAGGGGATATCCTGCTTGACAAGAATCCGATGCCGAAGGCTGAGCTCGAAGAGCGTCTGTTGCCCTATATCGCCGACAAGTTGGCTCAGAACAAGAAGAAGCCGGTGATTCTCCGAACCGATCCGCAGGCGACCTACGGCGATATGATATTTGTTTTCGACATCCTTCGAACTCCGGAGGATCAGGGAGGTATCAAGATCGATACCATTTCGATCCCGACCCAGCGTGAGATTGAGAATATCTGGACCATGCTGGGCGTCACATCATGATCAGGAGGCTGGCATGACGGAAACACCCAAAGCTCAAGTTGAGGTCAAGGCGCCTCAGACCGTGATGGAAATCATCGCGGCCGAGGATGCCGCCGACTCGAAAATCGCAAGAATGGCCTTCATCGGCGCTGTGATTCTCCATGTCGTATTCTTCATCATGAACTGGAACTTCCTGGTCTGGGGAAATGACTCCGGCGATCACGAGCAGAAGAAGAATAAGATCTACGTCGTCAAGCAGGTGAAGTTCCAGCCTCCGCCGAAACAAGAGATGCAGCAGATTCCGAAACCGAAGACCAAGAAGGTTCCGATTCCCGATCCGACGCCGGATCAGCCTGAGCCGATTCGTGATGAAGAGCCGGACGAGGAGCTGGATTACCAGATCGACGACAGTCTTCTGCTCGGCGTTCCAGATGCGCCGCCGCCTCCCGAGCCGGAGGGCCCCGTGCGATTTGTCGTGGGCGGCAATATCACCGAGCCGCAGCGGATCGGCGGGCCGAATCCGACCTATCCGGAAGCGGCCAGACGAGCCAGGATTCAGGGTGTTGTTGTTCTGGAGTGCACGATCGGCAAGGATGGCACCGTCAAACAGACGAAGGTTCTGCGCGGTCTGGCTCTGGGCCTGACCGAGAATGCCGTCGCTGCAGTGAAGAAGTGGAAATTCAAACCCTCCACCCTCAACGGCAAGCCGGTCGAGGTTCTCTATATTCTGACGGTACGCTTTAATCTCAATTAGAAGGTAGCTATGGCATTACAAGGCTCTCTATCCGAGCTCTCATTACCGGATGTCATCCAGCTGGTGACCGTGTCCGGAAAGACCGGCGCCTTTCACCTCAAACGTGGGGATGAAGAAGGGCGGATCTTCCTCAAGGAGGGCCAGATCACCGATGCCGGTGTCGGGAACCTCCGTGGGGAACATGCGGTTTACGAGATGGCCATCTGGTCGGAGGGAGAGTTCGTGTTCACTCCGGGGGAGACCTCGGATGAAGTCAGTGTTCATCGGTCAAATGCCAATCTGATGATGGAGGCGGCACGACGACTGGACGAATGGCGGGTATTGTCCCGTCGGATTCCTTCCCTGGAATTGATTCCTTTCTTCCAGCCACGAGAGGGCCGTGATCAGGTCACGCTTTCGCCCCAGGAGTGGATCCTGGTGACAAATATCGACGGAGAGAGATCCATTGAAGAGATTGCCAATCTTCTTCGTTGGGCCGCGTTTGATGTCTCCAAGCTCCTCTTTGGGATGATTACATCCGGCCTGGTCGGCCTGAGAGAGCCGGGTCCTTCAGAAAAGGATTCGCCCGGGAGTCAGCTTCATGCATCGCCCAGCGCGGTTACCCTCCTGGGTCTGGCAGAGAAGATCCGGTCTGTTGCCCTGGATGTCGTCGGGCCGGCCGGCGAAAAGACGATCGAAAAACAGTATGCCGGTGCTCGAACGCTGATCGAGCGAGGGGAGGGCCTGAGTGCTCTGAGAGACATGGTTCAGCAGAATTCAAAGGCCATCCTACTCCTCAAGGGAGCGGATGTCGCTGCCATGTTTGACGAGCAGGTTCGCCCGCTTCTTGGCGGCGTTTGAGACGAGAGAATAGCCTGGAGGCTAATTGATGAGACGATTGACACTTTCAGGATTTGTAACGCCCTTGCTGATGCTTCTTCTTTTCGGCACGGGTACTCTTTTCGCCGATTGGGCAAAAGGGGTGGATGCCTATAAGAAGCGGGACTATAAGACCGCTGTCAGCGAATTTCAGGCGGTAGCGAAACAGAGCCCCGATCATGCCGGGACGCAGTACATGCTCGGTCTTTCGCTGCGGGGTGCGCGACAGCTTCCTCAGGCCTTGACGGCTCTGCAGAAAGCGGTCAAGCTCGATCCGCAGAATGCATCCTACGGGATCGCCCTGGGACAGACTCTGGTTCAGGCGGGGAAATTCAACGATGCCTATCTCGTCCTGAAAAAAATTCCTTACTCAAAGCTGGATTCCAGGTCTAAATCGATGTATGCGCCCGCCTTTGGAACCGCAGCGATCAAGGCCGGTTTTCCTGCGGAGGCGGTCAAGGTTCTTGAGCTTCAATCCAGATCCTCATCGGATTCTTCCCTCTTTTATTCCCTGGGCTATGCCTACGGAGCCAATGGGAACTGGTCAAAAGCCTTTCAGGCATTTAAGAAGGCCTACGAACTGAATCCCAAAGATCCGAAGAACGGTCGTTCAGCCGTCAAAGCGGCAATCTCAGGCGGACGGAGGAGTGTGGGAAGTCAGAAGAAGAGTCTCTATTCGCAGGGTGCGAGAGTTGCCGAGAAACTCGCGAATGGCACCGGTAGTTTCGACGATGCCCTGCTTGCCGGCGAAGCATGGCTTGGTGCGGAAGAGTACACGAAAGCGCTTGCGTGGTTCGATAAAGCCCAGGTGAAGCAGTCTCAGAATTCGCTGGTGCGTTTTTACAAGGCACAGTGTCTCACCTCGCTCGGAAGGAACAGTGAGGCGATTGCGTCGCTCAAGGACGCTCTTAAGATCGGCGTGAGCGGAAAACTTCGAACCCAGGTTTATGGCCAGATGGGCTATGTTTACGACAAGATGAAGCGGTATGATGATGCTGCGGGCGCCTATCAGAATGCAGGAAATTCCTCGAAAGTCCGGGAGATGAGGGATAAGAAGGAAAAGGCCGAGGCCAATGCTGAGGCCGATAAACAGCAACGAGAGTACCAGGCGAAGCTCAAGGCGCTTGAGAAGCAGATTGAGGAACTCCGTGCGATTGGTGAAACCGAGGAAGCCAATCAGCTTCAGGAGCACCTGGACCAGCTGAAGAAACAGTAGAGAGTTCGAGAAGCTGAACAGGGGTGGTCCCGGTGGACGGGCGCCCCTTTTTTGACGGACGATTCGCAGGTTTGACATGAGCCTGGGGATCTGGTAAAAAGTCCGTCCTCGTTTTCGAGGAGAGGTGTGTCATGACAGAGTATGCAATCGTTCAACATGGCGGAAAACAGTATCGGGTCAGCCCCGGAGATGTACTGACGGTTGAAAGAACCGAAGCAGATCTCCAGGCCGGCGATTCCCTGAGTTTTGACCGGGTGATGCTGGTCAGCAGGGGAGAGCAACTTGAGGTCGGGCGACCCATCGTCGAAGGGGCTGTGGTCAGGACTCAGGTTCTTCGGCCAATGCGGGGCGACAAGGTCATTGTTTTCAAGAAAAAACGTCGGAAGGGCTACAAGAAAACCCAGGGACACCGACAGGACTACTACAGCGTACGCGTCGAGAGTATCGAGGCCTGAGGGGGAATTATGGCTCATAAGAAGGGACAGGGATCCAGTCGTAACGGCCGGGATTCTAACGCACAGCGTCTCGGAACCAAGGTCGGCGATGGTCAGACCGTCAGTGCGGGTACGATTCTCGTTCGTCAGCGCGGGACCCATTTCAAAGCGGGCGACAATGTCAAGAGGGGATCAGACGATACGCTCTTTGCTACGGTCGAAGGACAGGTCAAGTTCCTGAATCGTGGTCGGCGAGGCCGTTTTATCAGTGTCCTTAACGCCTGATCTTCCCCCCTGCTCGCAATCAGTTCCGAACCGAAACCCGGTATGAAATCCGCCCTGTTTCAGGCGATGCCCTGTGGGCCATCCAAGTCCGCGCGTCGCGGAGACTCTACCGGTATCATCAGATTGTTCGGAATGGGAACCCGAGTCGGAAAAGAGAGTTTTCAGGTAGAAACGCGCCTGGGTTCGGCAGCACGATGTTGATCGATTCTGCGCTTCTCAGCGTCCGAGCAGGGAGGGGCGGAAACGGCTGTGTCTCCTTTCGTCGGGAGAAATTTGTTCCCCGTGGTGGTCCGAACGGGGGAGACGGCGGTCGGGGCGGCGACGTGATTCTCCGGGTTAACCCGAATCTGAACACGCTCCTCTCCATTTCCACCCGGCGCTTTCTCCGAGCGGAAAACGGGGTGCATGGCCAGGGATCCAATAAGACCGGGGCCTGTGGGGCGGACCTCGTTGTTGATGTACCCCCCGGGACCGTGGTTCGGAAGTCAGGAGAGGATCTCATGCTCGGCGAGCTTCTGGCGCCGGGAGACGAACTGATTGTTGCCCGCGGAGGACGGGGAGGCCGTGGAAATGCCCGGTTTGCCTCTTCGGAAAATCGGGCGCCCCGGAAGGCTGAAGAGGGCAGGCCGGGCGAAGAATTCGAGCTGGAACTGGAGCTGAAGCTGATTGCGGACATTGGCCTGGTGGGTCTGCCGAATGCGGGCAAATCTACCCTTCTGGCCAGGCTGTCGGCTGCCAGGCCGAAGATTGCCGGCTATCCCTTTACGACGCTGGAACCCCACCTGGGCGTAGTTTCGGCGCCGGGCGATTCCTACCAGACCCTGGTTATGGCCGACATCCCGGGGCTCATCGAGGGTGCTCACGAGGGTGCAGGCCTCGGGCTGCAATTTCTCCGCCATATTGAGCGTTGCCGAGCCCTGGTCCACCTGGCGGATCTTTCGGTGGAAGCGGAGAAGGTCTCAGAGCGGATTGAGGGCATTCGGGTTGAACTCGAGTCTTTCGGCCACGGCCTTGTTGAGCGGCCGTGGATACTGGTGGGCACCAAGGCGGATGCAGTCGAGGAACTTGAGGAAAGCTCCAGGCTGCTGGAGAGCCTTGGACTTCATTTCGGAGTGAAGACGGTGTTGATTTCGGCGGTCAGCGGTTTCGGAATTCCGAAGCTCTTGCAGCTGCTCTTTGAACTGGGAGAAGAGAAATGACACGTCAGCGGATCGCCATCTACGGCGGAAGCTTCGATCCTTTCCATCTCGGCCACCTGGTGCCGACAGTCCGGGCCCAGGAGACATTTTTCTTCGACGCGGTCTATTTTGTGCCGGCGGGACGGCCGCCGCACAAGGGGGCGGAGAGCCTGACCTCCGTCACTGATCGTCTCTCGATGGTGGCCATGGCGACCTTGCCCTACGAAGCATTCTTCGCCTCGGATGTCGAGGTCTTCCGCGAAGGACCCTCTTTTACCGTCGACACGGTTCGGGATTTCCAGGCCCGCTTCCCGGAAGCCAACCTTTACTTCATTCTCGGGTCCGATTCTTTCTCCCAAATCGAGAGCTGGGCGAAATGGAGGGAGCTGGTCGATCTTGTTCATCTGGTTGTCCTCCATCGGGAGCACATCTGGGGTGAAGAACTCAAGGCAATGGTTCCGGAAGAACTCTACGACCGAATGTGCCTGGTTTCACCCTTTGAAAAGGTGCCCGATCCTGAGCAGAGAACGATCTATCTGCTCAACCATGAGCCCTTTCCGATCTCCGGAACCTCCATTCGTGAGCGGGAACGAAGGGGCATCCCGATCCGGGAGCTGGTGCCTCACGAGGTTTACTCCTATATTCAGAAATATGGCCTTTACCGCCACCGGAAGGACCGATGATGGACGCTGATACCTTTGAACTGTTGCAGACGGCCGCACGGGCAGCCGCAGAAAAAAAGGCCTTCAAGATCCTCGGCCTGGATCTCTCAGGCCTGACCTCGTTTACCGATGCCTTCCTCCTCTGTTCCGCCTCTTCCGGACCTCATCTCCAGGCGGTGGCGGATGAAATTCAAAGGCGACTCAAACACCAGCGTAAGTCCCTGAACCTTGAGTCCTCGGCAGACAGCTGGATTCTGATGGACTACGGGGATTTTGTCCTTCACCTCTTCACCGAGGAGCGACGCGACTACTACAAGCTGGAATCGCTCTGGGGAGATGCGCCCCAGCTGGAGTTCGAGGGTCTCGATCAGCCGGAGGAAGGCCCGTGAGGTTGCGCCTGCTCTGGTTCGGTCGGACGAGCCGGAGTCCCTGGGAAACACAGGTTCAGGATTACATCAAAGCAGTTCACCGTCGGTGGCCGGCGGAAGATATTCCTCTCAAGCCGGATGCGCGGGGGCGCGACGCAGATCCGGGGGCGGCGCTTCGACGGGAAGCCGAGAGGATCTTCGAGAAACGCCCAAGAGATTTTCGCCTCGTCGCTCTTGATGAGGGCGGGCATGAATTCACCTCGACCGAATTCGCGACGAGGCTTCAGAGCTTCGAGACCGGCCCCGCTTCGGGTCTCCTCTTTGTCATCGGCTCTGATCGAGGATTGTCTCCGGAACTTCTCTCAAAGGCAGATCTCAAAATCAGTCTCAGTCGAATGACGCTCCCCCATCAGCTGGCCCGCCTGCTGCTCTGGGAACAGCTCTACCGTGCGACGGATATTCTGTCAGGCGGCCGGTATCACAGAGCCTGAGTGCCGACGCGGCCCAGGTCTTCCGCCATTTCCGCGGCCCGCTCCATGTCACGCGAGAGGAAGCGATCCGCCTCCAGCCTCGGGATTTCCTGACGAAGCGTTGAAATGGCCTCCTCAAGGATCTCAGAGGATTTCAGGGGCCTGCGGAATTCAATGCCCTGAGCAGCGCCGAGGTACTCCATTCCAAGGACTCGTCTGAGCAGATCGGTGATCAGCAGGAGTTTCCGTGCGCCCCAGGTGGACATCGAGACGTGATCCTCCTGGGATGCGGAGGTCGGAATGGAATCCACCGAAGCCGGATGCGCCAGGGTCTTCCCTTCGCTGACCAGGGCAGCAGCGGAAACCTGCATCATCATGAAGCCGGAGTTTAGTCCCGGCTTTTCGGTCAGAAAGGCCGGAAGGCCGCCCGAAAGCGAGGCATCCACCAGCCGTGCAAGCCGGCGCTCGGAGATCGACGCCAGATCAACCAGGCTCAAGCCCAGATAATCGAAAACCGCGGCAATAGGGGCCCCGTGAAAATTGCCCCCGGAGATTACCCGCCCGTCCGGAAATACCATCGGGTTGTCGGTCGCCGAGTTGATCTCAATCTCCAGGACCTTCCAGGCATGTTCCAGGGCGTCCCGGGCGGCGCCGTGGACCTGGGGGGCGCAGCGAAGGGAATAGGCGTCCTGGACCCGGCCGCATTCCCGGTGATCTTCCCGAATCGCAGAGCCTTCGAGAAGTTTCTGCATGCGGGCAGCCGAGCGCAACTGTCCGGGATGGGGTCGGGCCTGATGAACGGCCGGATCGAAAGCGGCGTCCGTGCCGGCCAGAGCATCCAGCGAGAGCGCAGCCACAGTATCGGCAGCATTGACCAGGCGCCTGGCACAAGCGAGGGCCAGGCAACCCAGAGCGGCTGAGGCCTGGGTCCCGTTAATCAGGGCGAGACCCTCCTTGGCCTCGAGCCTGAGAGGCTCGAGCCCGGCAGCCTCCAGCGCCTCGGAACCGGGCATCAGCTTCCCGCGGTAGAAGGCCTGTCCCTCACCGACGAGGACGATGGCCAGGTGGGCCAGAGGAGCGAGGTCACCGCTGGCGCCGACCGAACCCTGAGAGGGGACGAGGGGGTGGATCCCGGCATTGAGCATGGCAAGGACACGGTTGACCACTTCGACGCGGCATCCGGCATTCCCGGTCGCCAGGACATTTGCCCGAAGCAGCAGCATGGCCCGAACGGCCTCCTCGGGAAGAGCTTCGCCGATCCCGACGCAGTGTGAGCGGACGAGATTCAACTGAAGATCCGCGAGATGGTCATCCGGGATACGAACCTCGGCGAGTTTTCCAAAACCGGTGTTGATCCCGTACATCACCTCGCCGGAGGCAAGGATCTTCTCGACGACCTCCCGGCTTCGGCGAACACGGGTCGCCGCTTCGGGACTGAGCCTGACCTTCACCCCACCCCGGGCGACGGCCTCGACATCTTCGATCCTCAGGCTCCGTCCATCAATCTTCAGTTCGGACATCCTTGACCTCCCACTCCGGCAACCCCCACCAGCAGGAGCAGCGTGCGCTACCGGGGGCGGAGTATAGCCCGAATCCGGGAGAGGAGCACCCCCGCCGCCACCGCGACGTTCAGGCTTTCGATCCCCCGGTCGAGTTCGATACTCAAAAGCCCCTCCGCGCCCTCCATCGCGGCGGTGGACAGCCCCGGACCCTCCGAACCCAGAAGCAGCAGCAGGGGATCAGCGGGGGCCCACTCATCGACGGCCATCCCATCGGCGCCGGTCGCCCAGACCCCGCAGCCGCCGGAGCGAGCACGGGCCAGCGCCGCCTCGAGCGCCACCTCCCGCTCAACGCCGATTCGAAAGACCGCTCCGGCCGATGAGCGAACGGCGCGTGGACCGAAAGGATCGGCGCAGCCGGGGCTCAGCCAGACCGCCTCCGCTCCGAAACCCGCTGCTGAGCGGATGATGGCGCCGACGTTGAGGGGATCCTGGACCGCTTCGAGGTAGAGACCAAAGCCCTGGGCAGTCCGCCATACCGGGAACTCAGGCTCCTCGACGAAAACAAGGAAGCCCTGCGAGTTCCGCGTCGGCGCAAGTTTCCGAAAAACCTCCTCATCAATGAGAAATGTCGGGATTTCATCGAAAACGAGATCCGGGTTCTCCCGAAGAGCCGACTCGCTGAGGTAGATCTCCCGAATGGGGATCTTCCACCTGAGGGCATCCAGGAGCAAGCGACGTCCGTCGAGCAGGACCTCACCTCTCTGTCTCCGGCGGATGCGGCGCCTGAGCTCCTTCAGGCGGGGAGAACTCTTAGCGAGGCGGTGAATACTCTCCTGCATCGACACGAGAATAGCAGGTCGGGCCCAGCTTCCCTCAGTCTCGGGCCTGCGGCGTCCCCACCGGCCGGTAGAGGGTGTCGCGTTCGACGGGAATGCGCCCGGCCTCTCGGATCAGGTACTCCAGGCGGGCCCGTGTCATTCCCCGCCCGGCCGTCCCGCCGGCGGCCCTGGTGATGCGTTCATCGACGATGGTCCCATCGAGATCATCCGCGCCGAAGAACTGGGCGACCTGGGCGATTTTCTCACCGAGCATGATCCAGTAGGCCTTGAGATGCGGAATGTTGTCCAGCAGGAGCCGGGCGGCGGCGATCGTCTGAAGGTCCAGTCTCCCGGAGGTCCGCGGCAAATGGGAAAGTCGTGTATTTTCCGGGTGGAATGCCAGGGGAATAAAGCACTGGAAACCGCCGGTCTCATCCTGGAGTTCCCGCAGAGCCAGGAGGTGATCCACCCGGTCCGCCGAAGATTCGACGTGCCCATAGAGCATCGTGCAGTTGCTTCGGATGCCCCGGCGGTGGACCTCGCGGGCAACTTCCAGCCAGCGCGAGCCATCGGTCTTGTGGTCGCAGATCTGAGCCCGGACCTCCGGATTGAAGATCTCAGCGCCCCCTCCCGGACAGGAGTCCATTCCTGCGGTGTGGAGGCGGTCGATGACCTCACCGAGTTCCAGGCGTGAACTTGTTGCCAGGAAATCCAGCTCGACCATCGTCAGGGCCTTGAGGTGGATCCACGGAAAGCACTGCTTCAGGGTCCGGAAGAGTTCCTCATAGTAGTCCACGCCCAGTTTCGGGTGAAGGCCCCCGACAATGTGGAGTTCCCGGACCGAGGGATTGAGGTCTTCCGCAGCCATGTTGACGGCCTCTTCGATGCTCCAGGTCCAGCCCTCCTCACGGTCGGCCCAACTGACCGCGTAGGCGCAGAGCGCACAGGAGGCGACACAGACATTGGTCGGGTTGAGGTGACGGTTGATGTTGAAAAAGGTCTGGTCGCCGTGGAGTTGTTCCCGCCTGTAATTGGCCAGGGCGCCGAGACCGAGGAGATCCGTCGTCTCGGCGGCTATGAGGCCGTCCTGTCGGTCCAGGCGTTTCCCTGAGAGGATCTTTTCCGCAATACTCGTCAGACGAAAATCCTTGAGGTGAAATCGAGCGGGCACGTCGTCTCCTTTGATCGGGCGCTATTTGAGCTGGAGCGAGTTCAGAAATTCCGCGTTATTCTTCGACTGTCCGATTTTCTGAAGCAGGAGTTCCATTGCGGGCGCCGGCGAGAGGGTCGAAAGAGCACGGCGCATCAGGTACATTTTCTCCACATCTTCTTTAGGGTAGAGTTTTTCTTCCTTTCGCGTTCCGGACTGCGGAATGTTGATGCAGGGGAAAATCCTTCGCTCGAAGAGCTTGCGATCGAGGACCAGCTCCATGTTGCCCGTACCCTTGAACTCCTGAAAGATCACCTCGTCCATCCGGGAGCCGGTGTCGATGAGGCAGGTGGCCACGATCGTCAGACTGCCGCCGCCCTCAACGTTCCGGGCGGAGCCGAAATGACGGCGTGGTTTCTCCATGGTCCGGGCATCGATTCCGCCGGAAAGGATCCTCCCCGAGCCCTTCTGGGTGTTGTTGTAGGCGCGTGACATCCGGGTCAGGGAGTCTAAGAAGACGATCACGTCCTGGCCGAGTTCAACGAGCCTCCGAGCACGCTCCATCACCATTTCGGAGGTCCGAACGTGGGATTCCATACTCTGGTCGGAGGAGGAGGCGAAGACATCGCCGCTGACGACGCTTCGCCGCCATTCGGTAACCTCTTCCGGGCGTTCATCGACGAGGAGGACGAAGATCTTTGTTTCGGGGTGGTTGACGGCGATGGCATGGGCCATCTGCTGGAGCAGAGTGGTTTTCCCGGCTTTGGGTGGAGCGACAATCAGGCACCTCTGGCCCTTGCCCAGGGGGGCGATCAGTTCGGCGACGCGGGTTTCCAGGATCTCGGATTCTGTTTCCAGGACGAATCTTTCCAGGGGATCGATGGACACCAGCTCGGAAAATGGAAGGGCCTTTTCCCGGTAGGACTCCGGCGACATGCCTTCGATGGCTGTAATTTCCGTCACCCGTGGACGGTCTCCGCTCGCTGCGGCAAGACCCTGGATGAAGAGACCGCTTTCAAGGTGCAATGATCTGATGAGATCGGTGGGAACTAAGGGAGCATCCCGACGGGCAACGAAGGATTGTTTTGCCTCGACCAGGAGTGGTTGACCCTGGTCGCGAACCCAGAGATAGCCTTCGACCGGCTGCAGCGGGCCCTGAGGGGCCCTGTTTTTCCGCCGCCTCGGCCGGCGCCTTCGTTTCCTCTGAGGGCGTCGGTTTCCTTCGCCCTGTTCACCATTTTCCCGCGACTGCGAAGTTCCGGCTTCCCGGCCCTTCCTGTTCTCGGCGGGCTTCT